>JAYTEU010000302.1:0-7471 GCA_043734985.1 Chthonomonadaceae bacterium | reverse complement strand
GGCGGGACGGACGACCGAGAATTGGATGGCGGATCGGCAAGATTACCTCCGACCGATTTTGCCCAGACCTGAAGCCTATTCGCCATGTCCCCGACGTTGTTAACCGCAAGTTCCAGGCGCACCGGTTCGCCCCCATCGGTCAAACCGCGCTCAGATTGAACGGCCGCGAGCAGTTTAGCGAAACTGCCCCGGTTTTTCGCCATCTCCTGGAGTTCATGTTTCGAATGGTTCTGAAGCCACTGCTCAACATATTTATCAGCAAATTGATTATCACGATCCGGAGTCGGATCCAGGTTGATGCTTATATTCGGCGCGCTCCGCGCGGGATCTTCAGCTACCGTAGGCGAATCGGTGCGCGGCTTGGCTATAATCTGATTTGTAAGATTGCTTGGGGCCGCAGTCGTCTGCTGCCTGGAAAAAAAAACAATCAGCACCGCGGCCGCACAGGCAAACGCACCGATCGCGGCGAATGCGGGCGCGGGTGCGAGCCGCATCCAGCCTGAACCCGGCCTCGGCGCGGATGCCGGCCTTCCGGGTGGCGCTTCCGGCAATGCGGCGAGTATCCGAGCGCGCAGGCGCGGATTAGGAATCGCGCGCTCAAGGTCGCGCATATCTTCACCCAGACGCTTCAACCACACCACCTCCTCCCGGCAGCTCGGGCAGAACAAAAGATGTGCCCGCATGGACAGTACCCGGAGCATACTCAATTCACCATCCAGCATGGCCTTAAGGTCCGCGAGCAGATGTTCGTGCGCGGTACGGACGCTCGTTCGTTCTAACCGCTCATTCATTTCATGCCTGGGATCATTCATACGGGTGCACCTTCTTCGCGAACATACCCGCCCAAAAGATCGCGCAGGCGGCGGAATGCGTTCGATAGTCTTGACTTCACCGTACCCACGGGAACATCAAGCGCGGCAGCGACCTCCTGATAGGTCATGCCCTGTAGCTCATGAAGTACGATCACGTCCCGGTGTAGCGGCGACAGGCAATTCAGCGCCGCCTCGACCTTTTCGGTCAGCTCGTGCCGGCCGGCGGATTGGAACGGGTCTTCGCGCCAGTCGCACGATGCCAGCGTAAGCTCCTCATCGTAAGGCATGAAGTCCAGCTTCCGTTTGCGGCGGAATTCCAGGCAGTGGTTCATCGCGACTCGATAGATCCAGGTACCGAGCGCGGAGTTTCCGCGGAACTGGCCCAGCCCTTTGTAGACGGCTACAAATATCTCCTGGGTAACATCCTCGGCATCCGGCACACAGTTCGTAAAGCGAAGCGCGAGTCGATAGACACGCGTTTCGTAGGCATCGAGAAGGTTCTCGAACGCCCTGCGATCGCCTGCCTGAATACGCTCTACCAGTTTTCGCTCGTTCTCCGCTGCCATGGATCGCGAATTATGCTCCGCCGTTCCATACTTTTAGGAACGGTTCTACAATCATTGGATGTAATATGATGGAAAAGGGTTCAGTAATGATTGATGGCAGTCGGCAGTCGGCAGTCGGCAGTATGAATCATTTGCCGTTCAGAATGATTGACACCTTGCATGCGTCACAATGACTGTTGGTAAGAAATAAAGCTCGGTCACAACGCCTCTCTGTATGGGAGAACCCATCGATGCAACGCCGCTCCTGGATCATCTTGATAATTTGTACCGTACTGGCCCTGGGTCTCTTCGCCGCATATGTCGCGACACAAAGCGGTACTCAAAAGCTGACTCAGGAACAGGCCATCGACATTACGCAGAAGATGGAATCGGCTTTTCGCGGCAAGAACGCGAACGGGGTTCTTGCGTTCGTCGCGCCTGCATCCGACACTCGCATCGCGAACCTTACGCAGGATCAGCTCCACGTACTGCTGGTCCGCTACTTCCGAAATTCCGATCGCGTGAGCGCGGATTTGAAGAACTACCTGTTTGTAGGCGGCGATAACGACGCATCTCTGCAATTCGACCTCGTGGTACACAATGACGGGTCCGACAGTCGCAAGGAAGACTATACCGCCCATATTACCTGCCATTTGCGGCGAATCTCAGTACCCCATCTTCTTGGGCTATACCAGACGAAGGAGTGGCGAATTACGGGAATAGAATCGACTGGCCCGGATCTGTCGGCATTTGGGGACTAGGGAAATACGCTGGTGATTGACGGCAACTACGCGATAGATTACCAGGTGCATTCCGTTCGATCGCACGATGGTAAAGCTTCGATCCTGGATCAGTGCGAGCGCGCGGTGAATATCGGGCTCGATGAGGTCGGCTTTTCCGAGCACAAGGACTTCGACCCCGCGGACCCTGTAGTCGACTTCTTCGATTATGAAGCTTACATGCGCGAGATCGAGGCGGCGCGGCAGCGATACGGCGATTCGTTGACAATCCGAGCGGGCGTAGAGATCGACTATCAGGATTGGTTTGAGGACAGGATTGACGATTACCTGAAAGCGCATTCGTTCGACTTTGTTATTGGCAGCGTTCACTATGTGGACCGCCACATGATTATGACACCGGAGTACAACCAATCACGGACCGCTGAAACTGCTTACGGGGACTACTTCCACGCCGTGCGGCAATCGGTCGACAGCGGCCTCTTCGATATCGTCGGACACCTGGAGTACGCGAACCGTCGCGGAATTGCCGCCTGGGGGCAGTACGATCCCGGTCCCTACCGCGAGCAGCTCGACGCCCTCTTCGACGCGATGATCGAACGAGGGGTGGTCTTCGAGTTAAACACCGCCGGCCTCCATCAGAACCTCGGCGTAACCTATCCGAGTTCCACCACCCTCTCCTACTATACGCAGTGCGGAGGGTCCCTGCTATCCATTGGCTCAGACGCGCATCATCCCGACCAACTCGGTCATGCCTATGGCAACGCCGCACGGATGGCGCTCGCCGCCGGGCTGACCAAAGTATGCACCTGGGAAAATCGAAAACCTCGTCTAGTGCCGCTGAGAGCGTGAAATTGGAACAGAATTCTCAGGAATTTCACCGACAATTTGATTGTAATACTGAAAACCGGCAGAATTGCTCCTTCCGAGATGGTACGCTATTACAGAATTACGAACCGATCGCAATTCTCCCAGTGATGCGGACCTACATTCGGGAGTATTGTGGCAATATTATAGGCGATCGCCGCCATGATTGCAGATATAGACCGGGCGGGAGTAGTAAGAATCTATGCGCTGTAAGATCAACGTCAATCCCCATTTGTGGAGTGTCATAGCGTCTGCGTTCGCGTTCCCGGCGCTGCTTGCCTGGGCGGGCGCGTCCGGGGTTTCCAGGCCGGACGCGACTGCGCCGGAGCTGGAAAAGCAGTTCGCAGGCACGGTTCGACCGTTTATGCAGACCTACTGCGTCTCCTGCCACGGTAAGGACAAACCGCAGGCGCAGCTTGACCTCACGGCATACGTGAACGTGGCGTCGGTTGCAAGGGATTACGCGCACTGGTCCACTGTAATCGAAAAACTGAACGCGAAGCAGATGCCGCCGCCCAATGTCGGAAGGCAGCCTTCGGCCGGGCAGCGCGATGCGGTCGTGAGATGGATTCGGGCGGTGCGAACGGCGGAAGCCCAAAGGAATGCAGGCGATCCCGGGCCGGTTTCCGCGCGGCGACTGAGCAACGCGGAATATGACTACACGATCCGCGACCTCACCGGCGTTGACCTTCATCCTACCCGCGAATTCCCCGTGGACCCGGCGAACCAGGAGGGTTTCGACAACTCCGGCGAGTCTCTTACGCTCTCCCCGGCGCTGACGAAAAAGTACATGCAGGCCGCACGGGACATTGCCGATAACATGGCGCTGACTTCCGGTGGACTGGAGTTTGCCACGCATCCGGTACTGGCCGAGACGGACCGCGACAAGTTTTGTATTTTTCGCATCGTCGATTTCTACAAACGGCAGCCTACGGATTACGCGGACTACTTCCAGGCCGCCTGGCTATTTCGGTACCGGGCCGCACTGGGAAATCCGGCGGCCACACTGCAAACCACCGCCGCCAAGGCACACGTGAGCCCGAGATACCTGGAATTGATCTGGGCGACACTAAATTCCGCAGGGGAAAAATCCGGACCCGTTGCCAGGCTTCAGTCGCAGTGGATCGCTCTTCCCGCTCCGGACAAGGATCATCCCGACACGGCCCGCACAGGCTGCGAAGCCATGCGCGACTGGGCCGCGGCCCTGCGCAAGAAGGTGGCCTGCAAGTTCGACAACCTGCGCGTGCCGCGCGGGTTCTCCAACGGAGGGCAGTGCTTCGTTCTCTGGAAGGATCGGGAGTACGCCACCCATCGCCGGCAGCTCAATTCGGCCGCCCTGCAGGTCGGCGGCGTGCCCCATACCCGCACCGTTCCCGGACGTCGGCGGGGTGGCCAGCCGCAGCCGGACACGACCACCACCGACCCCGTCGATCCGGACCTCTTCGTGCCGCTGGACGAAGCTGCCCGCGCGCCGTACATTGCCTCGCTTACCAAGTTTTGCAGCGTGTTTCCGGATGCGTTCTATATTTCCGAGCGGGGCCGCATGTTCGTGGACGATCCCGGCGATAAGGGTCGCCTACTGACTGCCGGGCTGCACAACTCCATGGGCTATTTCCGGGATGACACTCCGCTCATGGAACTGATTCTGGATGAGAATGGCAGGCGTGACCTGGACCGTCTATGGCTCGATTTCGACATGGTGGCGTTTATACCGGAGCGGATGCACATCGAGTTCTTCCACTACGAGCGCGCCGAATCCGGCACTATCATGAGCCCGGAGTTCAACTTCGTGCGCGCGGAGGATAAAGACGCGACCTCGGATGCGCAGATCAAGAGGCTTGCGGTTGCCTATCTGGCCAAAGCACGCAAGAGCATAGACGAAAATGGCGGCGACCCTGTAGCCCTCCAGGCGATCGACGACCACTTCAAGTGGGTTTCCGCGCACATCCGCGCAACCGAACGAGCACGACTGGCAGCGGAACCGATACACCGGCAGGCGCTCCTTGACTTCGCCCGGCGCGCTTACCGCCGAAATCTGACGGAGGTGGAGAAGTCCAGCCTGGTCGGGTTCTATCAGAGCCTGCGGCAGAAGGAGGGTCTGGGCCACGAAGACGCCATTCGGGATGCGGTAGTCAGCGTGCTGATGTCTCCGAAGTTCCTGTTCCGACTGGATCTAGAGGCGGAGACTTCTCCGAATTCGCCCGGAAGCTCAACAGCACTTACTGCCGACCAGCGACATGCTGATCCAACCAGGACCGCAAAGGGAAGCAGTGCGCGATTGACGAACGCTTCGCTCCCTGACAGGGACGCGATGGACTCCCATTCCGCGCAAGTTACGGGTCGGACAGACGCAAGGCGCTCCGTTAGATTGGCTTCGTCTTCAAACTATCCGCCGCCCGCCAAGACGAAAGGTGCAATCCCGCTTATCACCAATGGAGTGCAGCCGCTTCCGGATTATTCGCTGGCAAGCCGGTTGAGCTATTTCCTCTGGTCCAGCATGCCGGATACGGAGCTGCTGGCCCACGCCGCAACTGGAGACCTCCACCGACCCGATGTGCTTGCAGCGCAGGCACGGCGGATGCTGAAAGCGCCCCGCGCCCGCGCCCTGGCCCTGGAGTTCGGCGGCAACTGGCTGGAGTTCCGCCGCTTCGAACAGCATAACGCCGTGGATCGCGAGCGGTTCCCCACCTTCAACGACGACCTTCGAGTATCCATGTTTGAAGAGCCGCTCCGGTTTCTATTAGACGATTTTCAGCAGGATCGCTCGGTTCTCGATCTGCTCTACGGCAAGCACACTTTTGTCAACGCGACGCTGGCGCGGCACTACGGTATGACGGGAGTGAAGGCGACGGGCAATGAATGGGTCCGTGTAGACAATGCCGACAAATTTGGCCGTGGCGGCTTACTTCCCATGGCCGTGTTTCTCACTCAGAACTCACCCGGCCTGCGGACCAGCCCGGTGAAGCGCGGATACTGGATGGTGCGGCGCGTGCTGGGAGAGACCATTCCCCCGCCGCCCGCAACCGTTCCGCAGCTTCCCGCAGACGAGAGCAAGCTCGGGGACTTGACACTCCGCCAGACGCTCGAAAAGCATCGCGCAAACCCTGCGTGCGCCGGCTGCCATGCTCGGTTCGACTCTTATGGACTGGTGTTCGAAGGCTATGGCCCGATAGGCGAGCTTCGGACCAAGGATCTAGGCGGAAAGCCCATAGACGCGAGCGCGCCCTTCCCAAGCAGCGCGGATCGCACTGGGCTTGAGGGGCTTCGAGATTTCGTCCGCCAGAGTCGCCAGAAGGATTTTCTTGACACACTGGACCGAAAGCTGTTGTCATATGCAATAGGGCGAAGCCTTCAGCCCTCCGACGACAATCTTCTACTTCAGATGCAGCAGAAGCTGGCTGCCGGCGGGTACCGGTTTGGAACGCTTGTGGACTCGATAGTCACCAGCCGACAGTTCCGCTACCGGCGGGTTCAGAATACTGTGACCAGGAATTGACCTCATCCCCACCTCCTCTCATAGATACCCACACCCATAGGGTACCCGGCGGGAGGAGAGGGGAAAGGGATCGAATTGATACGAAGCGATTTAAGTCTCTCTTGCGAGGATATCAGACACCATGAATGAAGATCGTACGTCGGCAAAACCAGTTTCTCGGCGAGTATTCCTGCGCGGCGCGGGTGTGGTCATGTCTCTGCCGTGGCTCGAATCGCTTCCCGTGTGGGGAGCCGCCGCTCAGGCTCCGAAGGCGCCGGGCATCCCGCCGAAGCGATTCGTGGTCCAGTTCATGGGGACGGGAATCAGTCCGGAACACTGGTGGGCAAAGGGCGAAGGCGCGGGAATGGAGCTTAGTAAGAGCCTCCAGCCGCTGGAGCCGTACAAGACTAAGCTCAATGTCATCAACGGCCTTTTCAATAAGCCCTCCACGGGCGTGGGCATTCACCCCGGCATGACGGGCGGCATCCTTTCGGGCAAGCCGCTCACCCGGGGAGCCGTGCTGCACGGAGGCATCAGCGTCGATCAGATGCTGGCCTCGAAGATTGGACAGGATACGATCCAGCCGAGTCTGGTCCTGGCTTGCGAGCAGCCGCTGACCGGCTACCATGAATCGAACTTCTCGATGGCCTACAGCTCGCACATCTCCTGGCAAACCGCAGACTCGCCGGTGCCTACGGAGGTCTACCCCTCGCTGGCCTTCGACAGTCTCTTCGAGAACAGCGGCAGCCGTCGCATGGAGAGCATCCTGGACCGCGTTACGGAAGAGGCAAGCGGCCTCAGACGGCGGATCAGCGGTGAGGACCGCGCGAAGCTGGACGAGTACCTGACCAGCGTTCGGGAGGTGGAGCAGCGCGCCCAGAAGATGCGCGGCGACCTGGGCAAGGCCGCCGAAAAGGCGAAGGACCGGGGCAAGCCGCTGGTTGGGATGAAGCGGCCGGACAACGGCCTGCCGGAGGACATCCGCGAGCACATGCGCCTGATGTGCGACGTAGTGGCGCTGGCGATCCAGACCGA
>JAYTEU010000301.1:0-15858 GCA_043734985.1 Chthonomonadaceae bacterium | reverse complement strand
TTGATCTTATGGTACATAGATCCCGATACTCGACCGATCATCGTGCCGGCGCCCAGAGGCGCGCCCTTATACAAATGCGGATAATCCGGGCACAATGGTTCAATACGGAATCGGAGGGTGACACAAACGGCTCTGGATCCGTTCCGGTGATTTGGCTGGACAGCGCAAGGGGCAAATAGCACGCAGTCAAAAATCGCACTTATTTGGCACGTGGGGAGGGATGGCCGCCAAACTTGCCGAAGATACGCCGGGAGGACGAAGACCTAATGCCAAATGTCCATACGTTTCATGTAGTGCCCGCATTGCCGGAATCTTTACGAGCGCTCCGAACGCTCGCCTATAATATCAGATGGGCATGGGATATCGAGACGAGCGAGCTGTTTGAGCGGCTCGACCGCGATCTTTGGGAGCGAACCTCGCACAACCCTGTTCGAATGCTTGGCAGTATCTCCCAGCAGCGGCTTCAGGAAGCGGCGCTAGATGAGTCGTTTCTGGCACATATGGATCGCGCTGAACGCAGTCTCGAATCCTACATACATTCCACTAATACATGGTATCTGCGCTCGCACGCCGAGAAGACAGACCCCAAAATGCGCATCGCCTACTTTTCGATGGAGTTCGGCCTCACGGAGTGCCTGCCGATCTACTCCGGCGGACTAGGTGTACTTGCGGGCGACCATCTTAAATCCTCGAGCGACCTCGGTATTCCGCTGGTTGGCGTGGGCCTACTCTACCAACAGGGATACTTCCATCAGCGGCTGAACGCTGATGGATGGCAGCAGGAACGGTACCCGGAGAACGACTTCTATAACCTGCCGGTTCAGCCGGAGATTGGACCGAATGGGGATCCGATAAGAATTGAAGTTCAATTTCCAGGACGGTCGGTTTTCGCCCAGATCTGGCGCGTAGAGGTCGGCCGCATTCCGCTATATCTGCTTGATACCAACATTCCTGTTAACAATGCGGCTGACCAGAATATTACGGACACCCTGTATGGCGGCGACACGGAGATGCGTCTGCGACAGGAGCTCATTCTGGGAATAGGAGGGCTTCGGGCGCTTACCGCTTTGGGAATCGAACCGACGATCTGCCATATGAACGAGGGCCACGCGGCATTTATGGCCCTGGAGCGTGTCCGCCTGCTGCGCAAATCGCATTCTGTCGACTACTGGGTGGCACAGGAGGCCACGGCATCCGGCAACCTTTTCACAACGCACACGCCCGTACCCGCCGGATTCGACGTTTTCTCCGCCGACCTCTTGCACAGGTATTTCGACGCAATGCTGGAGGATCTCGGCATATCCTTCGACGACTTCCTTGGCCTGGGTCGTGTCAGTAGCTTCGATAAGGCAGAGCAGTTCAACATGGCCGTGCTGGCCCTCCGCCACGCACATCATGTGAACGCGGTCAGCGAGCTTCATGCCAAAGTTACACGGCGCATGGTGCAGCCCATGTATCCTGGATTCCCGGAGGAAGAGGTTCCGATCGCCGCCGTGACGAACGGAACTCACATCCGATCCTTCATCAGCCCGGAAATGACGGACGTGCTCGACCGTTACCTAGAGGGACGATGGTCACAAAACGTCGCCGATCCAACCGCCTGGGAGCGCGTGGACACCATTCCGGACGACGAGTTGTGGCGCGTGCGGCAGCGGCGGCGCGAGCAGTTGGTCAACTTCGCCAGAGCGCGGCTGAAAACGCAGTACGAACAGCGCAACATGAGCGAATATGAGATCCGGCAGACCCGCGAGGTGCTCAATCCCGATGCGCTGACCATCGGTTTCGCCCGCCGATTTGCCACCTACAAGCGAGCAACGCTCCTCCTGAGCGACCAGGCGCGACTGATCAAACTTCTCGCCGATCCGCACAGGCCGGTTCAGATCCTCCTTGCCGGCAAGGCTCATCCACGGGACGATGGCGGCAAAGAGCTGATCCGGCAGATCGTACAGTTCGCCCGCAGGGATGATGTGCGGAACCGCATTGTCTTTCTGGAGGATTACGATATCGGCCTGGCCCGGCAGCTAGTGCAGGGTGTCGACGTCTGGCTTAATACACCGCGCATGCTGATGGAGGCAAGCGGAACCAGCGGGATGAAGGTTTTGCCGAACGGCGGGCTCAATCTATCCATACCGGATGGCTGGTGGGCGGAAGGGTACCATCCGAGCGCCGGCTGGTCCATTGGTAAAGGAGAGGAGTACGCCGATCCCGATTATCAGGACCGGATGGAGGCGCTGGCGCTCTACGAACTACTCGAAAAGGAGGTAGTGCCGCTCTTTTACGACCGAAACACAGAGGGTCTTCCCCGGGCCTGGATCGACCGCATAAAGAGCTCGATGAAACTGCTGTGCCCAGTCTACAACACGCACCGAATGGTAGCTCAGTACGCGGAGACCTTCTACTTTCCAAAGGCGGAGCGCTACAATCGGCTCCGCGACAAAAACCTGGAACTTGCGAGGGAATTGGTCTCCTGGAAGCGCCGAATGGGTGCTGGGTGGCATGAGGTGCGCGTTGACCGCGTGGAGACCAATGACCCGGAGGCGACCGCCGTTCCAGATGGAGACCCGATGCGCCCGCTCTGTGTCGGAGACAGCCTGCACGTCACGGCCTTCGTCAATCTCGGACAGGTAACGCCGGCTGATGTAACGGTCGAGGTAATGAACGGGGTTCTGGACAGCAATCGCCAGATAACCAAGCCGGTTGCCAAGACACTGACCTGGAAAGTGTTGGAGGGCGCGCTGCACCGGTATGAGGGCGATTTGCCTTGCAATCGCAGCGGACTACAGGGATTCGCGGTCCGAGTGCGACCCACCCACCCGGACGCCGTACTGCCTCAGGAGCTGTCCCTGATCGCCTGGGAATAAGCGCCAAGTAAGTGCGGCGTTCTGCCTTGGTGGACTTGCCGGGAGCTCTCCTCGCCCCGATTTCAGGACAAGGAGAGCTCCTGGCATTTCAAGCATTACGGAAAAAGATACGGGGCTATTCGCCCGCAATGGACGTTATGGCGCAGCAGATTCAGTATTCGTAATAGTTGCAGGCGAGCTTGGGATCCTATATTCCTGTAAGATCCGAAAGCAAGCCTATCGTGTTGCCGTCAGGGTCGAAAACGGCGGCAATGATCTCGTCATCCACTTCGGCGGGAGCATCTTTAGAGGTGGCTCCGAGCGAAATGAGCCGCTCATAGACCTTGCGCGCATCCTCCACTTTGAACCACAGCGACATGCTCCGAGACGGCTGTGAAGTTTCGTCCACCATCTCCAGGCCGAAGTAGACATCACCGATCTGGAAGCCTACCTGGTCTGATTCGAATGTAGCGGGCTCGCCTAGTTCGAATCCTTTAACATAAAACTCCTGCAATTCACTCAATCGCGTGGTTTCTATCAAAACCGCGTCGACTCGAACTGTCATGGTCGCCTCCCGGAATTAGTAACGCTGTCCAAGACACGCTGATGAAAGGTGTTAGCCTAGCTCGCGGGAACGGGCCGTTGCGCGCCCAACAGCGTCGATCAGCGCGGCACGCATGCCGGAGTGCTCGAGGGCTGCGATAGCCTCAATGGTCGTTCCGGCGGGAGTCGTAACCATGTCGCGCAATTGTGCCGGGTGCAGGCCCGTCTCTATAACCATCTGCGCCGCGCCCAGCACGGTTTGCGCCGCGAGTTGGTGCGCAATATCGCGCGGCAGTCCTACCTTGACGCCGCCATCAACCAGCGCTTCGATCATGAGATAAATGTATGCGGGGCCGGACCCGGAGAGGGCAGTCACGGCGTCCATCATTGTTTCCGGCACTTCGATGGCCGTACCGACCGACCGAAACACGGCGAGCGCCTGGTTGGCATGCACATCCCTGGCGTGCGTGCCGCGGCAAAACGCGCATGCTCCCTGGCCGACTTGAGAGGGAGTGTTCGGCATTGCTCGGATGACCGGGATAGAATCGCCGCAATGTGCTTCGATCTTCGCAATAGGATAGCCCGCTGCAATACTGATGAGCAGTGGCAGATTCTCGGGTGAGTCGCGGCAAAGCGCGTCCGCAGTCTCATCTAGGACGCGCGCCACGTTGTAGGGCTTCACGGCAACGATAAGAATGTCCGCTTTGCGCGCTGCATCTTGATTATCCGCCGCGATCCGAACGCCAAGGGTCGCCTGCAATACCCCGACATGCTCGGCGTGCGGATCGCTGACAAAGATCGACTCTCCACGTGCCGCGCCGCCGTTAATCAGTCCGCGGCAAAGCGCGCCTCCCATGGCTCCCGCGCCGATTATTCCGATGATTTTGTTTGTAAGCATACTGGGTTTCAGCCTCGGCGGCGTCAGTCGTCGCGGCATCCGATGGTCGGTCCCGAGAAACGCGCGCCAAGGGTGCACGTAAGAGAGGGTGGATCGCCAGGAATTGTCCCGTCGTTTCAGCAGCAGGATAGAAATGCTCCGCGCCTCACGGAGACGCGGAGCATCCCAAACCGTTGTAAATGTCGATGCAGGGGGCCTAACTGTCGCGCTTATCCCCGAATCCGGCTCGGCGGGGCGATGTTGCAGCGGCAGAGGGCGTTGAGCCTTCGTCAACTTCCACGGCTACATTTGCAGGCGCGAAGAGATAGACCTTGTCGCCTACGCGCTCGACCGTACCGTCAAGTGCATAACATACACCGTTCAGAAAGTCGATTATTCGCTCCGCCATCTGCGGAGTCGCGCGCTCGAGGTTGACGATCTGTTGCTCGCCGTTCTTGAATCCATCCGCGGCGACCTTGGCATCTTCGAATACCTGGGCGTTCGTCCGGATTGCGATGTTGTGGGTGCGCGCGGTCTGAAGGCGCAGGGATGCCTGTTTTCGGGACGCACCGTTCGTATTCTGTGCAGACGGCTCTGAAGCGGTGTCCTGGTCGTCGTCCGATTCCTCCGCGCCAAGCAGCGTATCCTTGACCTTTGTCCAGAAGCTCTTGCGCTCGTATCCATCCATTGCGGGTTGAGGCTCGATCATGTACTATCCTCCATCAGAATTACGGGTGCGAGATTATGAGCCGCCATCAGCGGTCGGCTTCTTGCCTAGCTACTGCCAACGCAGTTATCCCGGCGTCGCCCGCGGTCCAAAGATTGCGGCGCCTATTCGGACCATCGTTGCGCCCTCTTCAATTGCCACTTCAAAATCCGCCGTCATCCCCATGGAGAGGATCTGCCGAGATTCGGGCGGAAGCTTTTCGTAGAGCGTCCTCAGCGACCGGAAATAGCTGCGGGCGAGCTCGGCTTCCTCAAAGAATGGAGCCATGCCCATCAGGCCCACGACCTGGATTCCTGGAATCTCCGACGCTGCGCGCGCGGTCAGAACTGTATCCTCGATCCCTACGCCGAACTTTGTCCGGCTCGTGTCCAACTTCACTTGCAGGAGTATTCGGGCCTCATGACCGGACCGATGGGCTCGCGCGCCAAGTTCACGCGCGAGTGGAAGACTGTCGATACTCTGAATAAGTGCAAACCTATCAACGACGTCCTTGACCTTATTTCGCTGAAGATGGCCGATGAAATGCCAGCTAACCACAGTGTCGCTCGCTGAAAAATCTTGCTGCTTTGCGAGCGCCTCTGAGACATAATTCTCGCCGCAATCTCGAATGCCTGCATTAATGACATCCTTTATGCGCGCAATCTCTACGTTCTTCGTTACTGCGACGAGTGTTATTTCGTCAGGATGTCGTCCCGAACGCCTTGCCGCCGCCACAATTCTGCTCCGTACAGCGGCGAGTCTTTCTGGGATCGTTGTTTCGATCATTCGTTGGGTTTGATAGGGCAGTGTGACTGCCTCGGGGCAGACCGATTCGGCCTGCATTCGCGTGCAGGCCCGTATATTCACTAGATAGCGAACATTCTAGCAGATTTGGGCGGCATATGCAATGCCGCAGAAAGGTTTTGCCGGGTCTTACCTCCGGTTCTCATAATATTCCAACCACGTGGAAAAACCGTTGTCTAAGCGACGCTGGACAGCAGGCGGGCGTGAAAAATTATCACATGCTGGGCTTGCCGACTAAATCGACAAATGTCTGGCTGCTTGTGGTATCGCCTTCCCCCGAGCGGTCAAGTTTCCAGAACCCGAATTCATTCTTCATGTGCGCGGTACCCTTAAGCTGGTATTCACGCCCGAGTATGGAGATCGTACAGGACGTCGGCACTTCGGCCTTGTCGCCCGTGATAGAGGCCTCACCGACTTTCGCGGTTGCCGCGGCGGCCTTGACGCTCTCCATTATGGTTTCCTTCCTTGCGCCCAGCTTGTCCGCATACTTTCCCGCGTCAGCGGCGAATGCGTCCGCCGACGGGTACTTCTTTTGAGCCTCTGGGCTCAATGCCGTCAGCTCGTAGGCCGACTTGTAATCCTGTGTGAGCACTGCATTATACACAGCGCGCGCTTGGTCCTTCGGATTGGTCCTGTTCATCATCCAGAAATAGCCGCCGACGACTCCGCCGACAAGTACCAGCAGCATGACGACAATGCCTACCGCTCCGCTGCCTGTTTTTTGCGGCGCTTCTTCCTGTGGCCTCATCATCGGCGACTTGGCTCGGGCGCCCGGAGCAGGCTGCGGGCCGCGTCCGGGGGGAATCGGCCCGCCTCCGCCGACGTAGCTTGGCGGAGCTGAGGACGACCCGCCCGACTCGATTACTTCGCCCGTCAATGAAACGCGCGCGCCCGGGTTAAGAAGCGGCCGGGGAGCCTGAGCGGATTCCGGCATCATCGGTTGCTGCTGCATGCCGGGCTGCTGATACAATGGAAGTGGGACTTCGGCAGGCGGCATGTGGCTATGCGGTGAGTTCCCAGGCACGGCCGCCGGATCGTGGGACAGTCCGGCCAATGGCCCGGAGGCGTGCGACGCTTGCGCTATAGGGGTAAAGCAGAGTGGACAAGTTGTGCGCACCGTTTCATCAACCGGCTGCTGACAGCGGGGACACGTAACCATTTGGGCGATCCTTTATCGTCTATCATTCCTGAGAGGCATACGGCCGTACATCAACGCTTATTGTGACACCTGGATGTGTCCAATTCGAATGCTGGACGCTAAAAACCTTCGGGGCTGGGCGTGGACTTCTGTAGCTCCAGCTTTCCTGTGCTTTTGTCTACGGAGGCGCTGAGGACAACGCGCCAATGTCCGTCCTTGTTCTTGCGCATCACCATCTTGTCGGAGTAGGTCTCCTTCTGGCCATTCTCGTAAAGCTGCTTCCCAGTGGACCCTGCTCGAATCGTAGTTACCATCGGGATAGTGACCCTGTCAGGATCGGAACCCTTGATCTCAGGACTAAAGGCGGTATTCTCAATGCGTTCGGTATATCCGTGGCATAGGGTGTTCTTTTCATAAACAAGTGGTGGGAAACGGCCCCTCTTGTCCAGTTCGTCTACAAGTGCGTATTGATTCTGTGGATTGCCCGCCTTGACTGCACCCATGTACTCCGAGAGTGCGAACGTCGGTCCCCGCCGGTAGTCCAGGTAGGCGCGGACTCCCATAAATATCCCGATGACGGCTATCGCCATCACGATCATCTCTGAAAACTTTATGCTGGTGCTACCCTCGACTAAGGGCTTCGACCGCGACATGATACGTGCCATGAAAAGCCTCACTCTCTACGCTTCCAAGCCCACACGCGGCGTCCGCGTTGCGTCGCACTGGAAACTATGCTAACATTAGACGCTAACGGTAAATTTCCTGCTAAGACACGTAGTCGCGAGGAAAAAGGAGCTATAGGATGCGAAAAGTTAGATGGGGCGTGCTGGGATGCGCCGCGTTCGCACATGATACGGCCATACCTGCCATGCAGCGCGCGACTAACGTGGAACTGACCGGTATCGCGAGCCGCAGTCGTGACAAGGCCGAGGCGTTCGCGGCGGAATTCGGCTTTGCCCGCTCCTTCGGCTCGTACGAAGATATGCTGGCGGACCCGGAAATCGAAGCAGTTTACAATCCGCTTCCCAACGGTATGCATCCCGAGTGGACCATCAAAGCGGCGCTCGCAGGGAAGCATAGCCTCGTGGAAAAGCCGTTCGCGACCTCACTCTCCGAGGCTGAGGCTGTTAGCGCTGCGGTTACGCAATGCGGCGTCAAGGTAATGGAAGCGTTTATGTGGCGCTTTCACCCAATGCACCTTCGCGTTCGGCATCTCATCCGTGACGGCGCGATCGGACCGGTACGGTTTGTGCGAACCGCTTTTACCTTTATGATCCAGCGCGCGACGAATGTTCGGCTCAATAAGGATCTCGCGGGTGGCGGACTAATGGACGTGGGATGTTACTGCGTGAGCGAGGCGCGTTTCCTGTTCGATGCCGAGCCACTTCGCGTGTTTGCGCGAGCGGATTACGACCCGGAATATCATGTCGATATGCTCGCTTGCGGCGTTCTCGAATTTCCACAGGGACGGGCAACCTTCGACACCGGCTTTGAGCTGCCTTACAGGTGCGACTATGAAGTCGTGGGAAGTAAGGGCCGCATCGTATGCCCGAACGCAATTTTGCCCGGCGAATCTGCTGAGATCATTATCGACCGCGATGGAGACATCACGAATGAGTCGTTTCCGGGCGTCAACCATTGGAGCCTTGAGTTCGAGCATCTCTCACGGTGCATAATTGAGGATACGGCGCTCGCCTACGATACACTCGACGCTGTGAAACAACAGCGTGTAATCGACGCAATCTACCGATCGACACGAAGCGGGCAGTTAGAGGCGGTATAATATTTTGTGCGTCCCGAGACCGGCAAGTCCAGCGTGACGTTGCTCGGCCGAATAAGACACCTGCGGCGCGCCAGATTGTTCGCGGCAAATGCGACGCTATGTTGTATCGGCTCCCCGTGAAAGGATACAGCTGAATGGCGAACGAAGTAAGAAAAATTGTGGAGGTCCAGGAGAATACCTGGACGCAGGCGTCCGGCAAGATAATCGCCGGTCTGATTGTGTTCCTGGTTGCCGGCTCGCTTATTTACTTAGCGCAATTCCCATTTCGGGGGAACGACGCGGCGCTAAGTATAGCTCGGGTTGTTTGCGGCCTGATAGCGTTTGGCGGCCTGGCTCTCGTTGGTTCGGCAATATATACTGGGGTGCAGGCACGCACGATTCCAGGAGTTGGATGCGAATGCCCGTATTGTGACAAAGTCATCAGGTTCGAATCGGAGCCGACGCAGTCGTTCGACTGCGAGTTCTGCAATCGCACCGTTCATTTTGAAGCGGGAGTTCCTATTCCGATCCGGACTATCAATTGTCCATTCTGCCATACCGATCATCGTGTTGCCATCAATGTTCTTCGCTATGTGTGCGACAATTGTAATCGCCCGCTCGAGCTCGCCGCCCAGGTAGCAGGAGCTCGAGCCCCGGCCGCGGGACAGGAAGCGGCGACTTCCAACTTCGATGTGCTGCTGATTGCCGCGGATCGAAGACATGAAATCGAGATCGCGATGAAACTGCAGAACATTTTGGTGGTGAACCTGCCGGAGGCACGCAGACTCATGGCCGCCGCGAGTACGACATCTCCGCTGATCGTGAGTCACGGCGTTCCCCAGCGCAAGGCTGAAGCGTTGCGGAGACAGCTTCAAGACGTTGGCGCCACGGTGACGCTTCGCCCTGTAAACGAATCTGCTCCGCCCGTTCCTCCGGCCTGATACTGTGGATCGAGCAATGGCTTTTCACAGCAACGAACCGTGCGACGTTAAGGTTGTCGCCTATATCACAAGCTGGTGCCCAGATTGCACTCGCTCGCGACGCATACTGCAGCGGATGGGGTATGTATTCGCTGAAATCGACACGGAGCGAATCCCGGGGTCTGAAGAGGCGATGAAGGCGATTAACGGTGGTTCCGGCAAGGTGCCGACCATCCTTATCGACGGACCAGGCGGCCGATCCGTGCTGGTCGAGCCGAGTGACCGTGAGCTTGCCGATGCGCTTCGCCGGTGCAGTAGAACGGATGGTCCGATAGCTTAGGCCGATTTAGCTGCCGGACGTTTTGCGACGTTCCAATAATAGAGCGCGCCAACTCCTCGTGAGTGGCGCGCTCTAATCCTGTGCTTAGAATCGTGATATGCAGTTAATCGCTTGATGCTACGCGGTACGCAATGAAAATACCCGCGATGGAGAACCCGATTCCAACGCCCGGTCCACTGTCCGGCAGCAGCACCAGTGCGATCAGGTTCCCGGCAACGCTTGCAAGTACGGTAATGACGGAAGCAAGGATTCCGCCGGTAGTGCTCCCTCCGCCATTACCCTTCTTAATCAGAAATCCCACGATTCCGCCAACAATCAGGCCAATAAAGCCCGAAGACCTGTGTGTAGCCAAAATCAGCCCGACCCAAAGCGCGGTGCCTAGCGCACCGCCGATCGCTCCAAACAGGATTGCCATGCCGACACTGCCGGCAAACGACTCGGCTTTGGCTGGCGCGGGCGGCGAATATGTGGTGCCCGGTCGTTGGGCAGCATAGGGCTGCACGGCCGGCGGGGCATATGGGGAGCCATGGATCGGGGGTGGAACAGAGGGGCTCGGAGCGCTATAGTATTGGCCCAATCCGGGAGCGCTTGGTGGCGAGATTGCCTGGCCAATCGATGGTGGAGCCGCCCCGGCCAATGTGCCGTAATGCGGCGAAGAAAGTGAAGGAGGCGGCTCACCGTAAAGTGGCGCCTGCGCCGCGAATTCCGGTCGGTTCAATCCGCCGCTGAAAGCCTGAGTCGCAGTGGGAGGTGACCCGAAATAGGCTGGCTGGGCTGCCGCCTGCAGTGTGCCGAACTGTTGCGCCGATGACGGAGCCGTGGGCGTACCGAACTGGGAGGCGCCACCCGAATGCTGCGGTGCGGAAGTGTGGATGGTGGGCTGGGCAGGCAGAGCGGACGACGACGATTGAGCAAAGGGAGCGGGCGCCGACCCGGCGGCAGGCAGAGCAGCCGTGGCAGTAGGCTGAGCTGCGGCTGTGCCCCCTTTGATCCGCTGCAGGGCTTCACGCGCCTTAGGATACTCCGGTAGCAGCATGAGCGCCTGCTCGTACACCGCCGCTGCCTGGTCGGGATGTCCGCCTCGCTCCATCGCGGTTGCCAGGTTATAACGAGCTTGGGGATTCGATGGCTGAAGGCCAACAGCGCGTGTCGTAACTTCTATAGCATCTAATGAACGACCGGCCTGGCTGTATGCGGCGCCAAGGTAGATACAGGCCTGATAGTCATCCGGCGTTATGGTACAGGCGGTCTCAAGCAGTCGGATGGCGCCATCCACATCGCCGCTTTGCAGCGCGCGAAGTCCTGAATCTCTCTCTCCAGCCCTATTGCATCTCCTTCGCAGTCGTAATGAACGAGAGTAATCCGAACCGCGAAATGCACCCGCGTACTACAAAGCGGGTGCATGGATATAATTTATCGCCGAAATGAGCCGGATTATCGGTTTAGGCTACGCCTTCTTCAGGTGGTGTCGGGATTTCTTAGTCAGTTCCTTCGGTAGAGGCTTCGCGCCGGTAAGATAGTCCTGGAAATTGCGGCTGGTCATCACGCTTGTGGTCACTTTAAGTCGCACTTTGCCTTCCGGAGTGTGCACGGTCACAATCTGTAGGTTGGGAAGGAAGGTGTGATTTTTTTTCGGCGCGCGCAAGTTCCACGCACCAGAGTGCGGATGGCGTCGTCTGTGGCCCTTCATGGGTCCTGAGCCGGATACCTGGCAAACACGGGACATCGGGTTAACTCCTTATTATTGAGCTGGAACCTCACACGTCCCTATCGTTGAACGCGAGGTGGAAAGAAACGAAGTCAGGTGAAACGACCGAACGGGCATGCTGAGTTGCCAGTCTTTTATCCGGTACAAAAGCAGAGAGATTATACTCCTGAAACGATGCCGGTGTCAAGGCAAAGAAGGCGTTTCCGATCCGGGTTTGGCTTGCCGCCGATTTGATGACGGTACGGTATTTGGGGCTGCGATCGCCTGAACGTCATTGGCCATGGTTACGGTGTAGACCGCCATGCCGTCGTATTCCGGCGTTGAGAAGACATTTCCAGGACCCAGCTCATAACTCCAAAGTCGCCGGCCGTCCTTGACGTTAAGAACGGAGACCTTGCCGCGCACTCCCATGATTGCCATGGAAGCTCCATCGGGCGCCAACTTCAGGGATGAGTCGTAAAACGCCTGGCCGGTCGGAGAACGCCATTTTGGACTGCCGCCCGAAGTCGAGAAGGCGAATACGTCGCCGTTGTCGCCTAGTCCCGCAACATAGATCGTGTCTCCGGCGACGATGGGCGAAGAGTATCCGAGTGGGTCCGCGCCTTTGGGAGCGCCTGTCGACCACTTCACATTGCCGGATCGCGCATCCAGGGCGTGAAGCGTGTTGTCGTTGGTGCAGATGTATACTACGCCGCTCGCCACTGTCGGAGATGCAATCGCGGGAGAGTAGTTTCGCGCGCGGCCGAGTTTTCGCGTCCAGCGCGGCTCTCCTGTCAGCGCGCTGAGCGCGTAGACATTGTTGTCCCAGCCACCTAGATAAAAGTTAGCGCCATCCGTGGTTGCTCGCGACTGAAAGAACCCGCCGGCAGGCTGGCTCCAGTGCAGTGTTCCGGATGCCGCATCGATGCCATAAATTTTCCTGTTGCCGCCGATACAGAGAATGCCTCCCGCGAGCGAGGGAGTGGCGATCACCGGGCTTCCGGTATCGTACTTCCAGCGCTGTTTGCCGGTATGCGCGTCCACCGCGTAGATAAAGTGATCGTTCGATCCGAAATAGACTGTGTCGTTCTGAACCAGGGGAGATCCGAGAATGGCTCCCTTGGTTGGAAAGGTCCATCGTTTCTTTCCCTTGTCAGTGCTCAAGGCATACAGATGATTGTCGAGGGAGGAGACATACAGCGTGTTGTCCACTAGCTGAGGACTGGACTGGATAGGTCCATCCAGATTGACCGCCCATCGCTGCGTTGGCTCCGCAGGCGTCCGCTCCACTTCGAAAATCAGTTCATCGGAGAGGGAGACGCCGTTGCTCGTGGTAAGGCGCACATACGCCGCGTGCACCCCGACGGACAGAGCGCGGGTAGGAAACACGTCTCTCCAGATATCGCGCTGATCCTTGGTCAGCGGCTTCCATGCGCCATTCTCGATCCGATACTCCGCAGTCTCTTTGTCCGGATTATCGGTTACGGCCCGTGGCTCAAGCGTGGCCGCCGGGCGCTTTCGCTCCAGAAAAGGAACGTTGGGGTCGTCCCAGCCCGCCTTTAGCTGCGACGGCTTTGACCTGCGCTGAATCGGAATGGCAAGGTGAAAAGCAGGACCTGGGTTCTGTGTATAGACACGGTCGATCGTCACCAGGACCGGAGTAACGGTGACCCGGTAGTAGGAGCCCTGGTTGAGTCCCCGGCACATCAGCGTGTCGATGCCGTTCGTTTTCCACGCGAGGTCGGCGTGCCCGTGGCCAGTAAATATTGCGATGATGTTATGGCCGGCGAAGCGGCGAGAAAGCTCGAATTCGTTGTCGATAAGTCGATCGGCCGGACCGTCTCTGCCGATGGAGTGGTGCAGAAAGATAAAAATCGGGGTGTCCACGCGAACCCGCTTCAGATCCTTGTCCAGCCAATCCAGCTCTGCCTTATCGAAGTGGCCCCAGTGCTCCAGGGCGACGGTGGAGTCCAGAAGGAGAAAATGCGCACCGCCGTAGTCGAACGATTGATAGAGCTTTCCGAATGCGTGTGCGAACTCCTCCTTGCCGCCGGCGCTCCAGCGCACATCGTAGTTGCCGGGGGCAGCATAGAAGCCGATCTTCGCAGCCTCGAAGGGCCTGATGGCGCTCTTAAACTGCGCATACTCCTCGGCTTGTCCGGAGTCGGTAACACCACCTGAATCGATCACAAATGCGGGAGGGTTTGCGGACGATACGGATTCGGCAACCAACTTTCGGAGTGGTTCGAGACTCTCTGAAGCCGACTGACGGGTCTCCGTAATATCTAGAAAAGTAAATGTTTCCGGCTGTTTCTGAGCGCTAGCCATGATTGCCGCGCCCGTAAGCACGCAGGCGCAAATAATTGTCAAATATAGTTGCCGCATAGTGGCCTGTTCCTTATGGTTAATTAGTTGGATCTAAGTCAGTGACTTGGGCAACTCCCAAGCCGATATCGCGGCGCCCGGCGTATAAGCGCAATGGCAATCCGTGATGGAAAAAAATGCGCCTGGGCCGGACCTGTTGAAGAGATTGTACCATGCGATTTCGTTGTCTTGGCGCGCTACTCTTAACTGGAACCCCGTACGGGTGCGAGTGACTCCGATCACGAAACGTGGCATAAATAACAGTGAGAGAGTTGAGTTACGGAGAGGGCATGTCTAATGGCTGCTGAGTTGGGTACGTTGGTTCTGGGGCTTGGCGGCTCAATTCTCCTTGCGATGGCGGGCAGATGCCTCTGGAGCTTGGCGGAGCGTCGGACCGAGGCGCATTGGCGCGCAGCGTGTGAACGGGAACGGGCCGCAGGCGCCCATCTCTGCAATTCGACGATTGAGAGTCTCGCTGCCGCGCTCGAAGCGAGCGATCCTTACAATGCGGGAAACCTTGATTGCGTGCTCGGAATTGTAACTGCCATGTCACGGAAGTTGGAGCTAAACGCCAACGAAGCAGCGGCTCTCCACGTCGCCGCGATGCTTCACAATATCGGGCGGCTCGGGGTGCCCTACCACCTTCTGCATAAGGCGGACGAGCTAACTGTGCACGAGCAGGAGAAACTCCGGCTGCATCCGGTGCTTGGTGCACGGATACTGGCTTCTATCCCATTCCCCTGGGATGTTGCGCCGATCGTTCGCCATCAGGCGGAGCATTGGGATGGCAGCGGATACCCGGATGGCCTTAGTGGCCAGGCGATACCTTTCGGCGCGCGGATACTGGCAGTCGCCGCCGCATACAGCGCGCTCCAGCGGAATAGGCCGTTTCGAGAACCGCTTTCTCCGGACCGCGCCCTTTCGGAGATCGAAACCAGCGCGGGCAGTCAGTTTGATCCACAGGTGGTGGCCGCTTTCCTCTCCATAGCATCCGAGTATCAATTTGACGAGGCCGATAGACAGACGCGCCCCCCATCGCGCGAAGGCCCACGCCGGCTAACCGGCGCCCGCGAGGTGGACCCTACCGCGGATGAGGCGCGGCTGGCGCTTGAAGACATCGCGGCTGCCCAGCGGGAAACGCTGGCGCTCTATACGCTCAGCCAGGCGGTAACCGGATCGCTGCACCTGGAAGAGGTGTGTTCCACGGTGGTAAAGAGCGCTTTGAGCATTGTTGCCTGCGCGGCCGGAGTACTCTTTCTGCCCGAAGACGACGACGAGTATCTGCGCGCGCATGCCGCGGAGGGCATGAACTCACGGCACCTCTTAGGAAGTCTGGCGCGCGTGGGCACGTTCGTTACCGGCAGAGCCTTTTTCCGAGGTGAAATAGCCCGTGCTTCGTTTATGGCCGACGATCTGATCCTGAGAGATGTCAGTGATGAGTGGCAGCCGTTCCGATCGACCCTTGTCGTGCCGTTGCTGGCCAACGACCATGTCATCGGTACTCTGAACCTGTACGCGGAGGATGCCAACTGCTTCGATGCTGACGCTCAGCGGGTAATGCGCCTGCTTGCGACCCAGGTGGGACGCGCCATTGACGGCGCTCGCCGGTACGACGCCGTACGAGAAACCGCCTATACCGACGCGTTAACGGGCTTGAAGAACGGTAGGTTTCTTCGTGAATACCTGGAGCGCGAATTGAATCGGGCAAGTCGTGATGGAACCTCCCTCGCGGTGCTTAACATCGACTTAGATAACTTTAAGCCGGTCAACGATCGATTTGGACATGCGTTTGGAGACCAGACGCTGCAGGAGGTCGCCGAGATACTGCGCGCGCATGTCCGGAATTACGATCTGGCGGCCAGATACGCGGGAGATGA
>JAYTEU010000300.1:0-2255 GCA_043734985.1 Chthonomonadaceae bacterium | reverse complement strand
GAGCCCATCCATGTGCTGATGGCGACGACCTTCGCCAGAACGCGCCGCCCGCGTTGTGGGCGTTACTCCAACCGAGTTCACAGCCTGGTGGACAACAAGAGCTGGAACGCCGCCGATCCCACCCACGCCTGCAAGGTTGTCGGCCTCTACGGAGATTACGGCTGAACCTGGGCGCGCCACTTCCCGGGATACTCCGGTGTGGACCTGTTAAGGGACTCCACGATAAATGATCGTTCCAGTTCATGAGATGCTGCCCTTGCAGATTTGGAACATTTATTTTATCTGGATTCCCTAACGCTTATGAGGACTGTGCAATATGGGCGTTGCGGACACGAATGCCGGCACGGGAGTGATGCTATTCGCCACGATGAAGGGCAATTTGTCTCGGGAGACGGCTTATCGCTCTGCTTCCGGCATTGGAGCGGAGATGGACAACCACGCGCGGCGATCGCCGTGATCCACGGGTATGGCGAGCACGGCGGGCGCTACGAGATATTCGCGCGCCGCTTTGTTCCCCTCGGTTACGGAGTGTATGCGTGCGATCTGCGTGGGCACGGCAAGTCGGATGGCAAGCGCGGCCATATCGATCGATTTTCGGATTACCTGCTGGACACCGCCGCATTCCTGGACCGGGTACATCGAGACGTACCCGCCTCGCGGACGTTCCTGTTGGGCCATAGCATGGGAGCGCTCGTCGCCGCTCTCTATGCCGAGACCCCTGCGGCGGAGCTTCCCGGCCTGATTCTCTCCTCACCGTTTCTGCGCCTGAAGATGCCGGTCCCCGCCTGGAAATGGCTGGCCGCGCTGGGGCTTTCACGCGTGGCTCCCGCGCTTTCAATGCCTAGCGACATTCCGCTGGAGTGGCTCACGCACGATGCCGCCATCGTGGACGCGACTCGCCGGGACTCGCTGAACCACCGCGAAGGAACCCCAAGATGGTTCACCGAGACACTGAGGGCCCAGCGCATTGCCTTGGCGGGAGCCGGCTCAATTCGCGTTCCTGTAGCGCTATTGGCGGCCGGCCACGATAGGATCGCGGACATACGCCACGCCGAGCGATTTTTCGAGCGCCTGATCGTACCAAAGAGCACACGGCGATACGAGGGCTACTACCACGAGCTATTCAACGAGACGGGCCGGGAGGCAGTGTTCCAGGATATCGAAGATTGGCTCGCCGAAAGACTGACATCGACGCCGGGAGTTTCGGTCTTGAAGGAAGGGGGTTGCGCGGATGATCGGGCGATATGAGTATCGGTATCTGCCGGCGGCGGGAATTGCGGCGCCGACGCTGCTGCTTCTGCATGGAACCGGCGGAGATGAGAACGACCTGATTCCGCTCGGCCAATTGCTGCTGCCGGACGCGAACCTGCTTAGCCCGCGAGGCAACGTGCCCGAGGGCGGGATGGCACGGTTCTTCCGGCGTCTGCGAGAGGGGGTCTTCGACCAGGAGGACTTGACCGCGCGCACGCAGGATATTGCGGAGTTTATCGAGCTAGCGGCAGACCAGCTAGGGTTCGATCCGTCGCGCGTGATGGCGGTGGGCTACTCCAACGGAGCGAACATCGCGGCGAGCCTTCTCCTGCGGCGGCCGGAGCGGCTGCGGGCGGCGGTACTGCTTCACGCCATGGTTCCCTTCGAGCCGGAGAGCGTTCCGGACATGTCGGGCAAGCCGATTTTCCTCTCCGCCGGGCGCAACGACCCGATAGTGCCGCAGGAGAACACCCGGCGGCTCGCGGAGTTGTTTCAATCGGCAAATGCTGACCTGACCGTTCACTGGCACGATGCCGGTCATTCGCTCACTCGGGAAGAGGCGGTCGCGGCCCGCGATTGGCTCGCGGCGAAGATTGCGTGACAGCTCGCTATCCCGCTTAAAGCGCCTGGCGGATAATCCTCTCCATCTCAACTTCGGTCAGACGGATCGGGTTGGCCTGCATCGAGCTGGCCTTCGCGGCGTTCCGGATCAGTAGCGGCAGGTCGTCCTCGGTCAATCCGCGATCGCTCAGGCGGCGTATTTCGAGGTCGCCGCAGAGCGTTTCGATCCAGGCCAGACCGTCGTCTATGGTCGCCATGGGATCGCCGGTAAGGATGCGGGCGATCTCGCCGTAACGGGAAAGCGCCGGTCCGCCGGGGGCGCGCTCCATGAGGGCGGCGACGTTTCCGGTCATAACCGCCGACAGAAGGGCGGCGCAGAGGTCGCCGTGCGGCGCATCCACCATGCCGCCCAGCGGTCCGGCGAAACCATGCACCGCGCCGAG
>JAYTEU010000299.1:0-7052 GCA_043734985.1 Chthonomonadaceae bacterium | reverse complement strand
TCGGGCGTCCATCCGACTAACGAGATAACCGCTCCCTGCCCTGCTATCAGGCTGCCGCCGCCGCGAAATCCGCCGCCCGCGGTGGGCCGGGTAAGCGCGGTTGTGATGCCGTCCGCGCGTGAAATCGGAATGTGTTCGCTCGCGGCATTGACGGCAGTCAGGGCCTTGAGGTCCGGGAGGAACGTGCCGGATTCCGAGTTGTCCGCGGTAGCAGGCACCTGGCCTATCTCGTCAAGCCCGATCGAGGAGCCCGCATCGATCATGCCCGGGTAGATATGAAGCCCCTTCGCATGAATGACAAACGCGCCTCTCGGAATCGGCACATGCTGTCCGACCGCCGTGATCCGATCGTTCTCAACGACGACCATGCCGTTCGGAAACTCCGCGCCGCTGACCGGATGGACCGTGGCATCCACGATCGCGTACGCTTGGGCCGAAGGCGGGACGCGCAGCGAAAGGTGATCGATAGGGCACGTCGGATACGAGGAGCGCACGAGGGCGGACTTATCGACCCCGAATGCGTCACGGCGAGTAAAGTACAGGTCGCCCTCCACCATCGTCGCGGTACACTTTGAGCTCACGGAGAACGGGTGTCCATCCCAGACGGCGATATCCGCGTCCTTGCCGACATCGAGGCTGCCGGTACGCTTGTCTATTCCAAGCTGCATGGCGGGATTGATCGTGATCAGCTTCCAGGCTTCGTTTTCCGTCAGTCCCCCGTACTTGATCGTTTTTGCGGCCTCCAGGTTAATGCGATAGGCTCCCGAACCGTTGTCGGAGTTGACCGACGTAACAATCCCGGCACGACTGCACATTGCCGCGTTGTATGGTACCGCTTCGTACGCCTCCACCTTGTAGGCCCAAGCGTCCGCAAACGTGGAAACCGGAATGTGCGCCGCTGCGAGTTCGGGCGCGATCCTATAGGCTTCCAGGGCATGCTGGAGAGCGCCGACCTTAAATCCAAGCTCCTGGCTGAGTCGGACCATCATCAGCATCTCGTCGACGCGGTAGCAGTGGCATTGGACCCAAATCTTTCTGCGCAGAACGTCGGCGAGCGCTTCCAGGCGAAGGTCACGCCTGGGCGGAACCGAGGTATGGCCGGCGCGCTTGTCGGATTCGTAACGGTCCCATGCCTGGATATAGGTGCGAGCCTCCGCAAAGGCACGGCGATAGACCGATTCCACTCCCATTCTGGTCGTGGGGTAGCGCGCGGCGGAATCGGAGGACCGTCCGGAGCGCTTTACGTTTTCGCCAAGGGCAAACTTGATCATGCGCGGTGCGTCCGGAACGAGCAACTCCTCTGCGGTCCGCTTGTACTTCATCTTAATGACAGAGCTCTGCCCGCCGATTGCATTGGCGCTGCCATGCAGCACCAGCGAGGAAGTCACGCCGTTGGACAATCCGCGCCAAATGGAGAGGCTCTCTGGGTTGAGAACGTCTTGTATGCGCACTTCGGCGGTGATGCTGTCCGTGCCCTCGTTCGTCGCGTCGGAGGCGATGTGCGAATGGGCATCGACTATGCCGGGCGTGATGAACTTTCCGGTCGCGTCCAGGATCGGAACACCTGGAGGCGCCTGAAGATTCTTGCCGATGGCGGAAATCTTGCCTTTTTCCACCAAAACGTCCCCGTTTGGAATAACTCCGTGCGTCACCGTGATCACGGTGCCGTTTCTGATCAGGCAGGTTCCGTGCGTCTCCATCGTCGGCTTGCGGTCGGCATCGAACTCTAATATGGGTGCGGGTTTGGCGGGGGCAATCTGTTGCGCTGCGCTATGTGACAGTTGAACCAGCGCCAGCGTAGCAATGACCACGCCGAATCCCTGGGCGCCGCGCCACGAATTTCCTTCATTAGTATGGTTTCTCATCGTGACTGCTCCCGGCTGTTCTCGATCTCATCGTCGTCCACCGCAACTGCATCAGGCGGATTGGGTGTTGGCGCTGTCTCGGCTCCCGGCTCGAATCGTGTCTTTTCGATCACGAGATATTTGACCGATGCGCTAGGCTCCGTGAAGTCGGCGGTCATCAGAACGATGTTGGCCATCTTGCCCGGCTCGATAGTTCCCAACTGGCGATCCACTCCGAGTATCTTCGCAGGATTGATCGTCAACGCGCGCAGTGCGGCCTGTTTCGGCAGGCCGGCGGTGACCGCACGCCTTACGTTTTTCAGGAAGTCGCCCTGGTTTTTGAGTCCACTGCCGGAGAACGCGAACGGCACGCCCGCCTTCTCCAGCAGCGAGGCACAGGATACGCGCTCTTCCCACTTCCGGTGCTCGTCGGCAGTTACGGCCTTGGGAGTATCGTCCTCTTCCTTGACTTCGACAGCAGGCGCGCCCGGTATCGCCGGACTCGTGGTCGGGGGATCTTCCGTGGGCGCGGGAGGATCGGCGGGCGCGCCTCGTCTCCCCGGCCGGCGCGTACCGGTGGAGGGGGCAGATGACGGCTTGACAACGCCGGGTTCGTCACCGAAATTTACCGACGCGAGAACCGGAACACCACGCTTATTCAGCAGCGGCCCCACTTTCCAGGCATCGCCGCCACCGGCAAGAATCACTTTCAGGTGGAATTCGTCCGCCAATCGAAGCGCTCGATCGATTTCATTGCGCGAGTCGGCATTGAAGATGACCGGCATCTTGCCGGTTAGTGCAGGCTGCAGCGCTTCCAGCGAATCGTCAAAAGGCGGGCGCACTCCCCCCGTCCGTTCGTACAGCGGCATCAGCTCACGATTGCGGTCTCCATCGAGAAGCGCCTGTCGAATATGCGCGATGATTCCAAGCAGGCTGCCGGGATATCCCGTTCCGCCCGCGCCTGCCTGACGAGGTCCCGGCGGGCCAGCCTCTGCTCCGTCGGATGGATTGAAGCTCATGCACAGGCCCACATTCCCCCGAACGAGTGCCTCGCGCCGTGGAACGCCGTTAAGATTGGCGAACGCCGAAACTCCGGTAATAAGACCTCCTGCAGGGGTGAAAAGAGCCGAGCAGAATCCATTTTTGCGCATCGGGCCGAGTATTGCGTCGGTAAGCGCCAGGCAATCCCGCGCCCGCAGCTCCGGCCGGATCCATTTTCGATTTGCTGCTCGCATGGAAGCCGGCGCGAGGGAGGTCGTGTCGGGGACTCGATCCTGGTCCGGCTGCCAATCGGGCAGTTTTAGGCCACGGCTGCACCCTGCGTCGATAAAGCCGGGGTATGCGACAAGGCCGGCGCCCTTTATCACTTCGGCATCGGGCGGCACTTTGAGGTTTGGCCCTACGGCCTGGATCAGTCCGTCGCGCAGAAGTATGGTTGCGTGATCCAGTGTACGGCCATCGCCGACCTCTACTCGCACATCGACGATTGCGAAGGCGCCCGTGTCGGGCAGCGTTTGCGCCCTGACCGCGGTGACCGCGAAAAGAAGGGCGATTGTAAATACGATCGGGTTTCGCACCGTTAGCGTCCTCCTCCACCACGTAATTCGACCGTCAATCCTTCGTTGTCCTGTTTGCTCACTCGCACGCGCCATAAGGTGAACGGTGATTGAACACAAAATCAGTCCGGACGAAGTTCGTGAATTGCGCAGTCAGTGGGTATTGTAGAAGTGCGTACGAGCCGCGGCGCTCACCGCAATGCAGACTTGTCATTATAGTCGACCGGGGTTGCTGCCGTCAATCTGCTGAGCGATTCGCACAATGTAACCTTGGCGACCGCCCGGTCGTCTAACTAGCACAATGTAAGCGGAACGTGAAGAGAAGGAAGCGCAGTGAGGACTGGGAGGCTGCTGCGCCGGATTAAGCGACTATGATCCAGGATGCCTGTGCGCCGGCTTGGGGACCACCGATGAACGGGGAGCAAACGGTGAGGACCGACGACGACAGCGCACTCGTGGCGCGCTTTTTGCGTGGCGACGGCGCAGCGTTCGATGCACTATTCGTAAAATATCAGGACTACGTCTATAATATTCTCTTCGGCATCGTCGGCAGCCAGGAAGAGGCGCGCGATCTTGCCCAGGAGGTTTTCCTGCAGGTTTACCGTTCGCTGCCGAAATTCAGGTACGGCGCGCGGTTTGCTACCTGGCTCTATCGGATCGCGGTGAACCGCGGTGTCGATGCGGCGCGAGGCTCGCGGCGATGGCGCTTCCTGCCGATACTGGACGAACCGGCGTTTGCGCTGAGGCCCGCGGAAACCGATCTGCAGCCCGAGTCCGTATTTGAACGTAAGATGGAGCGCGAGACGGTCCAAAGCGTTCTCATGCGGTGCCCGATCGCGCATCGCGAGCCGCTGGTATTGCGCTACTTTCAGGATCTGTCGGTGGAAGAGATCGCCGAGGTTCTAGGATGCTCCGTCGCCGCTGCGAAAGTGCGCCTTCATCGCGCGCGCAAAATCTTTAAGGATAACTACGTTGCGCTTCACGGCAGCAACGGTTTAGGCATTCACGATAAGGAGGGGAACGATGCTGCGGAACCTATTCGCTAAAGATCGGCCGCGAACTATCGTTCCGGGAAGCTCTCGGTGCGATCGGTTCCAGCCTCGCCTGCTCTCCTATGTGGACCATGAGCTCAGCGCCGATGAGCGAAGGCTGATGGAAATGCATTTGCAGCAGTGCGCTGCATGTCGCGCCGAAATGGCATCCTTTCAGCAGGCGGAAGCGCTTCTCGGCTCGGCGGCCTCGAATATTCCTTCGCCGGGAGATCTCCGACCGGAATTCTATGCGCGGTTGGAGCAGTCTAGGAGACGGTCGCCCGCGATAAAGTGGGGCTTCGCAGTTCCCGCGATTGCTTGTGCGGCAATGGCGCTTTTTCTGTTTAGGCAGGTCCCAGGCGACAAAAAGCAGAGTGACGGAGCCCGGCGTTCAGGTGGGTCCGGAACGGTTGCGCAGATCAAACGCGAGCCGTCTACTGGTGTAACGGTCGGTGTGCCGGACATAGAGGACCGAAAGAGCGCCGAATCCAGCAAAATCGCTCTTAATTCGAATTTTGAACGGCAGCGGCCACCGCGCAATAGGAATTCGGCGAATCGTATTACTGCGGCCATTCCCGGTCATGCCTTGCGGCGGCCCGGAAAGACCGCATCGATTGCGCTCCGCACGGCAACGGCCAGCAGGTTGGTTACGCGAAATATCGTTATGCCTCCCACGAAACACGGCACGGGATTGGCCCTCTTCCGTTATGCGGCGCGACCGGCGGCGACAACCGACAGCCTGTCACTCAATTCCATGTATGCGCGCAAGGCATTCAAGTCCATTCCGGAATCAGAGGCGGCCGAAGCCCGCGAGACACGCCTTGGCGGCAAGCTTGTACTTGCCGGCTTGGTTTCGGAAACCGAACTGCATGTCAGCGATGAGAGTCGCGACTTCATGGCCAGCACGCGCATCGGCTCAAAGCTAACTCAATCCGACAAGCGCGCCGCGATACAACTAGATGACGATTACGACTTCGCCCAGGAGTCCGTTGAACTTCCGGCCCTGCCATAGTGCCTGCCGCTTCAAATTGTGGGAATGTTTGTAGAGCGAAATAATGTTGGTGTACCGCCTCGATTGTATATCGATGCAGCGATCATGACTTCCGCCGCTCAAGAGGAGTAATAAGATTATGTGCGCTGCACATATCAGGATATATTCGATTTCACTGGCTGCCTGCGCGGTGACTGCAATCTGGGCGCTATCGGCTCCGGCAGCCGATGCCAATCAGCAGAACGTCGGGACGCAGAATGCGTATCAGCCTGTCACGGCGTCCGCTGTTCGGCTCCAGGTAAGCGGCACTTCAGACCGAATCTCCCTGGATGCCGAGCGCGCGGACGTCCAGAGTGTCATCAAGGCGGTCCTCAAACAGTCCGGCAAGCAGTTCGCGCCGGATTCTTCGGTAACGGGGCAGGTAACACTGCTCCTTACCGACCAGCCACTTCAGGTAGCGCTGCGCGTCATCTGCGATGGAAGTTACCTGCGTTATTCTGTCAGCCCAACAGGAATTTACCATTTTTCAAGAGACGATGACGCGGTAAAGAAGGCGTTCACCCGACTTGCCCAATTGAATGCGGAACTTCGCGGTCAACTTCGATCTCTAGGCTTCGACATGCCTGCTGAAGAACAGTTCGGAGCATCGCGGCTTCGCGTCCCGACCGGCGCCGCTCTGGATTCAACCGCAAAATCACTACCGCGAGACGAGGTGAAAAAGGATGCTCAGGCGGATCGAAGCCTGCAAACCGGCGCTGCAAAGCCGTTAGGCGATTCACTGCTTGCGCCTGAATCCATTGTAAGCGCCGGGTCTCGAAGGTCAGCGCCCGCACCGGGGGGGGCGTTTAAGAAAGAGGCGTTAAGCGGAAACGCGAATATCCACGCCTATCTAGTGCCGCAGGGCGAGGTAAGCCAATTTCTAAATCAGGCGGGCAGCGGAACTCTGGGCGGCCTTCAGGATCTGAATTATCTTGCGAAGCAGAATGGCTTTGTGTGGTTCAATATCTCGGAGGAGAAGCCGGAGCCGGTCGCAAGCGTTCTGCAATTGTTCAGCCGGCAGTCCAATGTGCCGATACTCGTCGACCAGTCCATTCCCAACAGCCTGAAGTTTCGGGTCTGGGGCAGCCTCTCTGCGCGGCACCTTCCTGAAGCCCTGAACGTGCTTGCGCCGACTGCGCATCTTCAGTGGCGCTGGATTGGTAATACCATTTTTGTGGTTCCGGCTCCCAGCTTTCAGGTATTCTTCGGCGACCTGGGCAACTATCGCAGCCAGTATCCCGCTCCATCCCGAGGCGAAACCGGCGGTCAGGGCGCCCCTGCCGGTCGTCGCGGAGGGTCGGACTGACGTGCGGATAGATCTCACGGGCAAAATCGCGATCGTTACCGGTGCTGGACGCGGAATCGGCCATCACATCGCCACCACTTTTGCGGAAGAGGGCGTGATCGTCGTCGCAGTCGATAAGGAACAAGCCGGCCTTGAAACACTTCAGGCGGAATTCGACGCGAAAGGGCAAACGGGGGCTACATTCGTGTGCGATGTCCGAAATCCGGAAGCCATTGCCGCCATGGTGGAGTTCGCAGTCTCGAAATATAGCCGAATCGATATTCTCGTAAACAATGCGGGGGTAAG
>JAYTEU010000298.1:0-6684 GCA_043734985.1 Chthonomonadaceae bacterium | reverse complement strand
GCGGAATTGTCTTACCTGCGGGCGAGGAAAAGCGATCTCGCGGCCGTCTACGAAGACCCGCTGCACTTTCGCGGATCGGTCCATGGGCGATGCCGAAAGAACAACCAGGTCCGCGTCCTTGCCGACTTCGATGCTTCCGACACGATCGGCCACTCCGAGGGTCTTTGCCGCGTCCAGCGTAATCGCGCGGAGCGCCCGGTCGGAGGCGAGCCCGTAGGCGACGGCCAGTTCGGCATTTTCGCGGAGGAAACGAGAGGCAAGTCCTGTGCGTGAGCCGGGCGAAAGCGCGACCATGACACCGGATTTCGCCAGAATCGCCGCCGTTTCCGGCTGGTGGCCCCGAGTGTCAAGGCGGGGCGGTCCTGCGAGAGTTGGTCCCCAGATTACCGGAATGCCACGCCTCGCGATCTCACCGGCCAGTGGGCCGCTTTCGTCTGCGGATAAGAGGATGGCCTTAACGTGGAATTCGTCCATGAGGCGAAGCGCGTTCAGGATATCGTCTGCTCTCTGCGCTTCGATGCGGACCGGAAGCGTTCCGTTCAGGGCGGCGAGAATGTTTTCCTGTGCCGGATTCGTGCGTGGCTTTACGGGCCTCTGAGGCGGAGCGGCCGGGTTTGGAGCCGTGCCCGGCGCGGGCTTGGGAGCGGGTGGCGGAGTTCGGAATTCTCTCAGGTCTTGTTCGTACTTTACCAGCGATTTCCCATACTGCCGCGCCCCGCGGAACAGGGACCGGAGGCTCTCGTAACTGTTGAGCCGCTCCAGGGAGGTCGATCGACCGTTGGCGGATATTCCCAGTGAAAGGTCGAGCGCCGCTCTTTGTCGCAACACTCGCGCCCAGCCCTCTCCTCGGGCGGCGTCGGGAGGGTGAAGTTTGACGACCGCTCCCGCCCCACCTACGCCTCCGCGACTGCCCGGCGAGAGATAGAGCGTCGTTACCCCCTGCGCCAGGACCTTGCCGGCCTCTTCACGGAACAGGTCGGCGGCATCGAGCACGCTCTGGTCGGCGGAACCGGCGCCTGCAAGGTCCGAATCGCTTAGAAAGAGAGAGGAGCGGGCATCTACCAACCCGGGAATAACGGTCGCGCCGCGCAGGTCGATCCGCCGCGCATTGGCAGGCACGCTAACCGTAGCTCCCACCGCCACGATCCTACCATCCGCGATCACGATGGTCGCGAGGCGGATCGGCGGGCCCGAGACAGGATAGACCGTCGCGCCGACCAGCGCAAGCGGTGGTTCCTGCGCGGACGCCTTTAGGCCGCATAAAAGGAAGCTGCCAATTAGAAGTCTGGAAAGTTGCGTCATTGTTGGGCTGCAGCGGGTCTACGTGCCGGCAAATACTACAAAGAGGGATTGACACAGTATTCGCTATCGGCCGGCGAATTCCTCCCCGATGTTTACGCAAACTGCTAATTGGCAGATGATAGGACGGCCCATTACGGGGTTTCTCGCGCGGCGTCACTTCCCTGTACGACGCCAGGATCATTCAGTTCTCCAACCGCCGGGTCCGCGCGGCACTGAAGTGCCGGTCTAAGTCTACCAAACCCGCCTTCGTGGGTTGCGGATTGAGTCCGCGAAGGCGGACTTTGTAAACCTAGTCCGGGATTTTAATCCCGCGTCACGAGAACTGAATGACCCTGGTACGACGCATATCGGCAAGGAAACCCTGGGCCAAGTGGCGAAACTGTGTGGAGACTTAGCTTGAAGAACCGAGAAAGGCTACCATGCAGACCACTTCCGAGCGCGACGTGCGCTCTCGATTTCAGGAAATGGACGCGCCCGAGGCGCTGTCGGCCCGCGCGAACTACGAGCCTGGTCCAGGCGCGCGGCCACGCGTGAATGCACACATCCATTTGCCGCCAAATTTTTCCGCGTTTGACACCGTCGATGAGGCGATAACTCTGGCGGCGGACCAGGGCGTCAGTGTGCTGGGAGCGAGCAACTATTACGATTACCGCGTGTACGCCGACTTTGCGGAGAAGGCGTCACGGCGGGGAATATTCCCACTCTTCGGCATCGAGATCATTACGCTGGATGAGGAATTGGTTCGCGCGGGCGTTAAGCTGAACGATCCGGGCAATCCAGGGAAGATGTATGTCTGCGGTAAGGGAATTGTACACTTTGATCCCCTTTCGCCGCAAGCCTCGGAACTGCTCGGCGTAATCCGGCGCAAGGACTCCGAGCGGATGGCGCGGATGACGGCGCGGCTCGCGGAGGTGATTGCCGCGTCAGGTTTTGAGACGGGTCTCGACGAAGATGTCGTGAAAGAGCAGGTCGTGCGCCGGCACGGCAGCCCCAAAGAGACCGTCTACCTTCAGGAGCGGCACGTCGCCCAGGCGTTCCAGGAAGCGCTCTTCGAGCGTATCCCATCGGGGTCTCGCACGGAGGCGCTGACGCGGATATTCGGGGTCGCGCCCAAGTCTCCGGACGATGCCGCCGCTGTTCAGAACGACCTACGTTCGCACCTGATGAAGTCCGGAAAGCCCGCCTACGTTCAGGAGACGTTCGTGGATTTCGACCACGCCTATCGACTGATCCTTGCGCTGGGCGGCATTCCCTGCTATCCCACTCTGGCGGACGGCGCGTCTCCTCCCTGCGGCTTCGAGACCCCAGTGGAGAGCCTCATCGCTTCAATGAAGGAGCGTAACCTGTACTGTGCGGAGTTGATTCCGATCCGAAACACTCCTGACGTGCTGACGCACTACGTTCGGGCAATGCGCGGCGCGGGACTGATAATTACGGCGGGGACGGAGCATAATACGCGCGACATGCTGCCAATGGAGCCGACCTGCGTCAATGGCCAACCCATTCCCGACGAGTGCGGCGATATCTTCTGGGAAGGCGCCTGCGTGGTCGCGGCTCACCAATACTTTGTGATGCGAGGAGAGCCGGGCTATGTGGATGAATCGGGCCGACTGAACGGGTCCATTGCGAACGCGGAGCAACGAATCGCATCGTTTAGTGCATTGGGTGCAGCGGTCATCAAGCAGTACCAGTTGAATCGATAGTCAGACAAAACCGGCTTATAACTCTAAGCAACAATAGGCGGACGCGCTAATGCAACCCCGACGGCGTCATACCAAAATCAAGGGCGAGTACGCTTTGGGGGTTGTGCCAGACCAGGGCGATTTTCCGGCCGCTGTTATCTTTGAGAGGCTCGGTCCCGGCGACTGCGTTTGCAGGCGGGAGGGCGTAAAAGTCAGGCGTGGAGGTCGCGACCTGCGGCGTGGTTCGGAAGTCGCTTCCAATGCGAAATACGGGGATCAATCCAGCGTGCGGGTGCTCCGGCGGGACGGCGTAGAACGGGATAGAGCGGATTGCGGCGGCATCCGCGGGAAGATTCAATGCAGCTCGCGATCTGTATGTGCCGGATTCTAGCTTGTACACGGGAAGCGGGAGGCTCAGACGAGGGTCGTCAAGCGAGAGGCGATACAGGATCTGGTTATAGTTGTACCGGGGTATCGCCAGTGGATTGCCTGAGAACGTGTTTACATAGGTGCCCTCAAAGTAGATATTCCGGCCGTTCTCTCGATCCAGGAACGGATGCTGCGTGGGGTTGTAGAAGTCCATTTTCGGATGTGTCGCTACCTTGCGGGCAAATATCCAAGGTCCGACTGGCGTGTCCGCCTCTGCAAACCAGATCTCCCCGACGTTCGACACGCCTCCCCCGCTTTGCCCGAACACCATCACCCAGCGGCCTGCAAAGGCGTTCCAGGACACGGAGCCCGTGTGCGGTCGAACCGGCTTGCCGGTTTCCACGTCCCGAAGCTGGAAGATACCCCCATCGGGCTTCATCTTTCCCGCGGCGATCATTTTCTGCTGAAGATCGAAAGTCAGGCACGGAGCGTTGCGCCGCCAGCGGTAAACCGGATTCCCCGAACTGTCTGATTCTGGGATTGCGCCCGTTGCCGCGGAACCTGGTGGCAGACAGGTGAAGGACTCGTAAGCGGCAAGATCTTTCAGCGAAGCGAGCGTCGCCGAGACGCGGACGAAGGGGAAAGGCGCTAATCCGCCCTGAGTACCAACTAGATATGGCTTGCCATTTGCGTCCGCCAGGAACGTATGACCGTCCAGCGGCATGGGCTTTTCAGCGCTGAACTGCTTGACCGATTCGAACGTATCCGTCGTATCGTTGTAGACAACCAGGCCGCGCTCCAATACCCGCACTATTCCTTCTACTCGCGAGTAGTACCCGATCATACGGGCGCCGCGCTCTATCGTGCTGAGCGCCGAAATCCAAACTGGCCCCGGCCCGTTAATCGGTATCATCGGACGGGCGAAGCCGGCGGCGCCGGTTAAATAGGCAAAATCGATCCCAACGTCCGGATCGGGATTCGCAGTCGAAACCGCGCCTGTAGTACCGAAATTTCCCAGCGGATAGTCCGGCCGGCTAGTGTCGCCCCAGAACCAGCGGATCGAGCCTTTGTAAGGCACGGCGAGCACGGAATCCTGCCCAACCACGTCGCCATTAAGGAGCGGAGATTTTAGTGGCGCCGGGAGGCCCGCAAGGATACTATCCCGGTAGATTCCCGCGCCTGTCTGGCGGTAGAGCCGCTCGGCGATGTTCAGCCGCTTTATTTTCAGGACCGTTTTCGTGCCAGGAATGGTCGAAAGTGCAGATCCGTGAAACCCGAACCCATCCGCCGGAAACTCGTAACCAGGACTGCTGACCGTAAAGAAGACCTTTCGGTTCATCAGGCCAGGTTCCAGAAAGGCTGCCACGCCGTTGCTGTCCGTGTAGTAGACAACCTCGTCCGTAGTCCGCAGCTCGACCATCGGCACTCCGCGTCCGGTCTGTTCGTCCACAACCTGAATAACGAAGTAATCTCTCGGATCGGCATTCGCGGCCATGCTCGAATAGATTAGCGTGAGGATAACTGCCGCGAACAGTATCGCAGAGCGTCTGGCTGCATTGGCGCGACATACCGTTCGCGATTTGATCGCATTACTGTAGGAATCAGACTTCATCAACAGTCCTGCCTTTGTGTATTCTGTAGCAACTATGATTATCAGCCGATCGCCTGCGGTCGTTCCGGAGGGTTGTCCGACGGCTTTCGCGTTAGCTTCAAAGTACCACACGAACGGGTGCATTTGGCCATCGAGGCCTTGATGGCAACGGTTTGATTCTGGTCCAATGGGGCTTAGCGGGCGTGTAGTAGACGCACTGAAGTCCTGCTCTGAATGGCTCGCGGCCGTTCGTTCTTCAGACACACATTCGGCTGTTTCTCCGCTTGCCGTGAACGGATCAACTCTGACGGCCCTCATAAGCCCGCAGGAATTCGGCAGCCTATCGCGGAAAGCGTTTGCGTATTATCGACCTAACTTCACGTGAATATTGGACGGAAACTGTAAGAGTGCGTGCAAAAAGCGCGGATTCGCCCCGAGCCCCCAATCCAGGGGAAACCGGCTGGTGAAAGGAGCAATAACTCGGCCAAAATTGCGGTGCCGTCCGGCTGCGGGGGCGCATTTAGAAAATCTACTAAGGATCACTCAATGGTACGACCTCTTGTTTTGGCATTGTGGGTAGTGCTGGTCGGGTCGGCGTTTTCGACGGCGGCGCAGGGCGCGATTGCTGATGCGCCCGTGACTATTGCGCAATCAGGTGACAGCGTAGTGCTTTCAAACGGCGTAATAGCAGCGACCATTTCGAAATCCGGAGCCTCCGTCAAGCGCTTGAAGTTCAAGGGCTTCGATATGCTTAAGGACGGTTATTACTCAATGGACGGCGGCGCGAACTACCGCCGGCCCGCCGGGTGCAAGTTCGAAGTCAAGGTCAGCAGCCCCGCGCTGGCCGACATCGCGATGACTCGCACCTGGAAGGATGAGCCGCAGGCGTTCGATATCGAAATCCACTATCTACTTCGACAGGGCGATTCGGGACTGTATACCTACGCAATCCTGCGGCATCCGGCGGCCTACCCCGCCACGGGATACGGCGAATGGCGCATGGTTTGGAAGCTCGACGACGACCTGCTGGAGACGATCTGCGTGGACGCCCTGCGCCACTGGAAGATGCAGCGCTCCACCGACACCTTCGAGACTACGCCGATCAAGGAGATCATCAAGGTCACTTCAGGCGTGCGCGCGGGACAGTATGACTGTAAGTACGACTACTCCGCAAGCTACTACGACTTGGGCTGCTGGGGACATGCAAGCGACGTGAACAAGGTCGGCGCGTTCATGGTCATGGGCTCGCAGGAGTTTCTAAACGACGGTCCGACCAAGCAAGACCTGAATGCCGCGGCGGGAATCAACCATATCCATTTCGGAATGAACCACTACAACGGCTCCGGCCTTCGCGTTGCTGCCGGCCAAGAGTGGAAGAAGATATACGGACCGTTCCTGATGTATTGCGCGAGTGGAGACACTGCCTCAATCTGCTGGGACGATGCGAAACGCAGAGTGCTGACGGATCGCGCGGCATGGCCGTACCCCTGGATACATGACCCCGAATATCCCATGGCTTCTCTGCGCGGCGGCGTCTCGGGCACGCTAAAGGTCTCTGATCCCTTAAAACCTGCCATCACCGGACGCGATGCCTGGGTAGGACTGGCGCAAGTATCGAAGGGAGGCAATTGGCAGTTCGAATCGACAAACTATCAGTACTGGGCCAGGGCAGACTCCACAGGCAAATTCAAGATTCCGAATGTGCGCCCCGGCGCGTACACGCTTTATGCGTTTACCGTT
>JAYTEU010000297.1:0-2968 GCA_043734985.1 Chthonomonadaceae bacterium | reverse complement strand
GCCGCTCGAACAGCTATGCGAGTTCCTGAACCGGTCCGCCGGCCGGGCGATGCTAATCCTGGACAATCTGGAGCAGATCGCGGTTGAGGCGGCGTCGATAGTGCTTTCGATTGCAACTCGCGTGCAGGGCATTACGTGCCTGCTGACTTCGCGGCGTCGGCTGGGGCTGCCGGGCGAGCGCGCGTTCCCCGTACCTCCACTGGCGATCCCTGACGGAAGGTTTTCAAAATCCGGCATTGGGGCGCTGATGCAGCTTCCGTCAATTCAACTCTTCGTAGACAGGGCTCAGACAGTTAGGCCCGATTTCCAAATAACGCCCCGAAATGCACAGGATATCGCCGCACTATGCAGCCGCCTGGAGGGCCTGCCACTTGCAATCGAACTGGTAGCGACCCGTGCCTACGTGCTTACTCCATCACAGATGCTCGCCGGGGTGTCGGAGCGATTTAGCCTTCTTTCTTCTCGGCGCGCGCACTCGGAAGCACGCCACCAATCGATAGGAGCTGCAATCGATTGGAGCTACCGCCTCCTTTCACCGCCCCTTCAGCGAATTTTCTGCCGTCTATCCGTCTTCCGCGGCGACTGGGCCTCCGAAGCCGCGTCTGCCGTCTGCCTGCCGCAGCCATCTCCCGAGGCGATCGATTCAACTTGCGATCGTGAATTCCTGGAGCAATTGGCGAGCCTGCGCCTCCATTCTCTTATTGAAACGGTCGACCATAGCACTCAGATGCGATTTCGGCTGTTCGAGAGTATGCGGGAATTCGGTCACGCGCTTCTGCGGGACGACGAAATGGAAGGTCTGTCACGCCGCCATGCGGACTATTTTCTAAGGCTTGCAGGAGACGCGGAGCCGCATTTGACCGGCTCGGACCAGGAGCAATGGATGAATCGGCTCGAGGCAGACCTCGACAACCTGCGGGCGGCGCTGGCCTACTTCGAGCGCTCGGACACGCAATCCGGACTTCGGTTGGCAAAGGGTCTCGGACCATTTTGGGCGCTGCGAGGATACTGGAGAGAGGGCCGGGAATGGCTGCAGCGTCTTATGGCAAAGGCTGTAACGGCTCCGTCCGCGCTCCGGGCCGAAGCGCTGGATGCTGCCGGAAGTCTGGCCTGGAGACAGAGCGACTACGAAGAGGCCGAGGCACAGTTTGTCGAGAGTTCAAAGCTAGGCATCGAAGCGGGAATGCCTTCGCATGTCGCGCGTACCCTTAATAATCTGGGGCTGATCGCCTACGAACAGGGCGCGTTTCAGCAGGCAACAAAGTACCATCAGGACAGCCTGGCAATAAGGCGGGAGATAGGCGACCGGCGCGGCATCGCGGGCTCCCTGCACAACCTTGGGAACGTCGTGACCGCCCAGGGCGATCACGCGCGGGCGGTCATGCTTCAGCAGGAGGCGCTTCGGATCAATCGAGAACTCGGCAACCTCTCCTGGGCGGCAATCAATTTGGAAGGTCTGGGACAGGTCGCCGAGGCGACGCTGGACCCGACGACCGCCCGCGCCTGTTTCACGGAGAGCCTGCTGCTGCGGCGCGAACTGGGCGACCGCCGAGGAATAGCGTTTGCGCTGTGCAGCCTGGGAAGATTGGAAACCAATCACGGCGAACTAGACAATGCGCTCGCTCATCTGGAGGAGAGTCTCAGCATCTGCGAGGAGTTGGGAGATCGGCTGGTTTCCGGCAACGTTCTGGCGGCGCTAGGCAGTCTCGCGGTGGCAAGGAATGACTTTACCTCCGCCTATCTGTACTTCAGCCGCTCAGTTTCGCTCAATCACACGCTCGGTCTGCGCGGCGGAGTGGCGGCGACCCTCGCGGAGTTGGCGGAGTTGGCGCTGGCACGGGGACATCCCGGAGAGGGCGCACGGCTGCTGGGCGCAGTCTTTGGCTTACGCGCCGCAATCGGCCTCGTTTCGTCTCCATCGGATGCCGCACGACTGGAGCAATTGATCTATGCCCTGCGCGACGGGCTCGGCGACGCCGGCTTTGATGCGGCGCGCGAAGAGGGCCGTGCGATGACCGAAAAAGAAGCTGTCGCCTATGCGATAGAACACGCCGCCGCCGATTGAATAGTTCTCTGACTCTCAAACTCCTTCGCTCCTCAAGCAATTAATCCACCGTCTGTTACACTTCTGTTACGCACCATTATGTACAATAGAATTTCAACTTGAACCCTGATTAATTGCCTCTGATTGCAGACACTGGAGCCTGGAGATGGATACTCGTCGAATGCCCTATCTGTTCTCAAATCGTGCGGTGCGCTTTGAAGCCGACACGATAGAAGGCTCTGTCTCGCCTCTCAAGAACAAGCGGGTCGTCATTGTAGAAGATGAGGAATTGAGCGTCCTGGTGCTGCAAAGCGCCCTTACTTACGGCGGTTTGAAGGTTGTCGGCTCTTCTCCTACGGCTCAGGGAGGGGTCGATTTAATCTTGAAAGAGCGTCCGGACCTGGTTCTCATGGATATCAGGCTGCGCGGAAGGATGACCGGCTTCGACGCCGCGAAGTCGGTATTGGCGCAATACAGCGTGTGTATCGTCATAGTAACCAGTTATAGAGACCAGGCTTGCCAAGACCAGGCTGCGGCGCTTGGCGTGTGCGGCTACATAATTAAGCCCGTTATCGGCAGAACCGTAATCCCCGAAATCGAGAACGCCTTTCTGCGATGGGCCCAGGTCGCGAGCTGAGCGTTCCCTGTCTTTGCGGACAGCAATGGCAGTCTGGTCATTCCAAGGTCGTTTGCGGCATCGGCTTCGGCGGAATCATTGGCGCTGGCCCAGGTCGATACGCCGGTCGATACCATCGTGATCACCGAGGACTGGAGCCAGGACGCGACCGGCGCGGCGATCAATGCTGAAACATGGCTGGAGGCATTCAACGGGGATATGGCACGCGATCCGCTTCGGCCCGGATCGATGCTGAGGTCTGCGAATCGGCACCAGGGCGGAATGAACTGCGCTTTCTTCGACCGGCA
>JAYTEU010000296.1:0-8258 GCA_043734985.1 Chthonomonadaceae bacterium | reverse complement strand
GATGCCGAATCGAATCGCATCCCAGTCCCAATCGGTAAAGGCGCAGCCGATTCTTGCGGACAGCCGATCTAGAAAGAGACGGAGGTTGCTATGCGGTATCCAGGTGGTGAGTAAGTTCTGGGTCGACACGTCACCCTGACCCTTTCCGACAGCGATGGTCATCGGTCCGACACTCGTTGCTGCACGGTGGCGACGGCCCAGGCGGCCATTCCCTCGCGGCGGCCGACGAAGCCGAGCTTCTCCGACGTGGTCGCCTTGACGCTCACGCGGTCGGGCGTGATGCCGACGCTGGCCGCGATCGTCTCCTGCATGCGAATGCGATGGGGCATGAGCTTCGGCGCTTCGGCTACCACCGTGGCATCGATGTTGACGGTCAGCCAGCCCGCCTCCCGCACTCGTTCCGCCACGGTCTCCAGCAGGCGGAGGCTGGAAATCCCCCGGTAGGTCTCGTCAGTATTCGGGAAGAGGATGCCGATATCGCCCAGGCTCAGCGCGCCGAGAAGGGCGTCGCAGACGGCGTGGAGCAGGACGTCGGCGTCGGAATGCCCCTCCAGGCCGCACTCGTGCTCGATCTCAATGCCGCCGAGAAACAGCCTCCGCCCGGCCTCGGGGGCTGCAAAGGCGTGGACATCGTAGCCGAAGCCGGTGCGGGTCTCGGGGATGTGAGAGGGTGAGTGGGTGAGTGGGTGAGTGGGTGATGTGTAGGGTGGGGGCTCGTCCCCCGCTGAAGGTTTGTCTCCAGCCAGTGGCGTGCAAGGGTGAGGCGAATCGGTTGCCACGTTTCCCCCATCTGTGTAATCTGTGTAATCTGTGGACCTAGTCCCCTTGTTCGCGGGGAGGAGGCGTTCTGCCAATGTTATGTCGTCCTGGCGGGTGATCTTAATGTTGACCGGGTCGCCTGGGGCGATTTCGACAGGAGCGCCCCAGGCTTCGATGAGGGAGGCTTCGTCGGTCGGTTCGGCGCCGGCGAAATCGTATTCGGCGTAGGCTCGGCGCAGGGTTTGGAGCATTGCGCCCTGCGGAGTCTGGACCGCGGTGAGACCTGTCAGCGCCTGGCCGTCGATCGTGGCGGTTCTGGGGATCGTGGCGCGGACGAGACTGCCGGCGTCCGCCCGCTTAACGGTATCGGAGAGAGGAAGGCCGGGGACCGCCGCGCCGGTTCGGATCGTGGCGGCGATGACGCGGTCGATCAGTGCGCCGCTGACCAGGGGACGGGCGGCGTCGTGAACGAGCACGATCTCGATGTCCTCGCCAAGCGCATCCAGCCCGCATCGGACGGAAGAGGAGCGGGTCTCGCCGCCCGGTACAACGTCGATTGGGCAGGTTCCCGCGCATCTGGCGGCGGTGGCGCGCGCTCTGTCAAGCTCGTCTTCCCCGGCCGCAATGACGATTCGGGCGATGCCGGGATGCGTGGAAAAGGCGGCCAGAGTCCGTTCCAGAACGCTCAGACCGCCGAGTGTAGCCCATATCTTATTCTCCGGGCTACCGAATCTTTTTCCCCGTCCCGCGGCGGGTATAACCACTGCTGTTCGGGGCGTCGCTATGTCCATTCGATCCCCTCGCATCCCGCGGATCTCGGTTGCCGGTGTAGTCGAAACCGTCTCCATCGTCCTCGGTCCGTATGCGCGCAAATATCATTTTCCCCGCGATGGTCTGCAGCACGCTCGTCACTATAACGCTTAGGGTGCTTCCCATGAACCGGCGGCCGTCCTCCACGACGATCATGGTGCCGTCGTCCAGATAAGCGACGCCCTGGTTCGGCTCTTTGCCGTCCTTGACGATGGCGACGGTCATCGCTTCGCCGGGCAGCACTACCGGCTTGAGGGCGTTCGCGAGCTCATTAACGTTGAGCACCTGCACGCCCTGGAGCGCGGCGACCTTGTTGAGATTGAAGTCGTTGGTGACGATGATGCCTTCAAGCGCCTTCGCTAGCTTAACCAGGCGAGTATCGACCTCGTCTGTCTGCGTGGACTTATCCAGAGCCTTATCCCACGTCCGCACCACGAGCGGCAGCTCTTTCTGCATATTGTTCAGGATATCGAGACCGCGACGACCGCGCGCTCGCTTCAGGCCATCGCCGGAGTCTGCGATGTGCTGGAGCTCTTCGAGGACGAAGCCGGGAACATATAGTGTTCCCTCCAGGAATCCCGTCCGGCATACGTCCGCAATACGGCCATCGATGATGACGTTGGTATCCAGTATCTTGCAGTTCAGAGTCGGATTCATCTCCGGCCCGTCCGGCTGCGCGCCGACGCTGCCCCCGCGCGCCAGTATAAGCACGAGCTCGTTCTTCATGCTCATCATGGCGACGATGCCGAGGTAGACAAGCACCGCGCTGAGAAGGATGTAGCTGCCGACTTTGACCGGCAGGAGAGGAATTTGTAACAAGAGCTGGTTGAGCAGCACCATCACGACCGCGCCAAGCACGATTCCGGCGCCGATAGCGATCTTGTCCGCGGCAGACATCTGTTCGAGCGACTTGCCCGCGTTAATGATCAAATCGGCGATACGCGGGCCGATCCAGAGACCCATAAGAAGGCCGACCGAGCCGAGAGCAACCGTCACTTGAACGGTGTAGTTTGGAATCAACCGCATCTGATCGACTAACCAGACGTGCTGGATCTCCAGAAGATGCAGCCCGGTGTAGATGCCCGTACCGCACAGTGTGAGCATCAGCAGCAGGGCGAATATTTGTCTAAATGTATGCAAACGCATCGTGGCAACTCACCTCCTTCCCTATATGACATTATCGCGGCGGGATTGGCGCAGGTTTGTTAATGGACAGTCTTAGCTGCAGCGCCGGATTCGGCTTCGAGCGCGGCCGGGTCGGACTCGACAATGTGAATCTTCAGTCGTCCGACGATCGAGACGACTTCGAACATTTGCATAACGTCGCCCTGAGCAAATTTGACGTGTGTCGCGTCCACGAAATCGGCCCATTTCGCGTCGTACAGTGTGGGATCGAACGCCACCCAGCGGCCCACGTAGCTCTCGGCCCAGGCGTGGTAAAAGAACCTGCCGTCGGCGTAGACGATTCCCGCGCAGAGGCGAGTGGGAACGCCCGCGGCCCGTGCGAGCGCGGTATAGAGCGTGGCGTAGTCGCGGCACACGCCGCGACGCCGGCCGTACACATCCTTTGCGGAGCGCACCACTCCTATACTCGCATCCGGGGTCATTACTTTATGGACCCAGTCCCGGATGCTCGACGCGATCGCGAAGAGGTTCTTCTCTTTGCCGCGAATTTGCAGCGCGGTCTGATGAATCGGAATGTCGTCGGTTTCGAGATACGCCGCCCTTGCCAGATAAGGGGCCATCGAAGAGTCCCGTACCGGCCATAGTGACGCGCCCGCCGCCGTGAAGCGTTCGGCTCGAATGGTAAAGTCCGCGGTTACTCCGTCGCCCTGAGCGCCTTTTGCGCGCTTGAACGATTGGCGGTCATCGGAGGGCACCACATTCCGCTCCGGAACCCCGGAAATCGTCGCCTTCAAGTAGCGCAGAGTTCGCGGATCCGGCAGCGCCCTATCAGGCTTGAGCGCCGTGGCATCCGCGAAATCCGAGGGCTGCGCGGGCGCTCCGGCCACTGCCTTTGTGAGCGCGGGCGATGCGTACGCGGTATCGTGGGCATGGACTTCCGTCTCATGCACCATCGTCATCGTGATCCCACCCACCTGTATCTCACTCTTTACCAGCGCTCCGTCCTTGTCCACCCAACTGACCATTTTGCCATCGGGCAGCTCTGCATTGACCACGAACGTCGAGATCGATTGGCCCGAGTCGGAAACGACGGTCGCCCTGCCGACAACTTCCAGCGTCGCGGGCCGAAGCTCGACGGAGAGCGGCTGAAGGATGTAGAACTTCAGCTTCGTGCCTACCGTCAGGTTCTTTCCCTCCGTGAGCATCGAGGAGTCCGTTACCAGGTTGGCCCCAGCGGGAATTTCGAGAACCTTGTGCGTTGCATCCGATCCCGTTCCCACGGTGCAGAAGATCTTGTGAGCCGCGTAGTCGAACAGCGCCTCGACGTGCAAAGCGCTGCCATTGGACGTAACGTTCACCGTCTGTTTCAGCGGACGGTGCTCGAGATCGGTGATGGATTCCGAATTCTCTTCCTGCTCCACTTTCGCGCCCAGCATGACGATTCGCGTGATACCCTCGGTGGTTTCCAGAAGCGCGGGCTTGGAGAGGTAGGTGGTGGCGGTAGTGCGGGTAACGCTGTATCCGACCTTCTTCCGGCCGAAATAGAGGCCCGTCCACTCTTCGGAGGCGGCCTTTAGCGCAGCGGTCGGGGGCTTCTGCTGTGTCTCGGAGACTGCGCGCTGCGCCGGAACTGCGCCAGGGATTCCAAAGAGCAGGGCCGCCGGCAGGGCGAGAAGAAGCGCGCGCATACGCTGCGACGCGGTTCGAGGCAAGCAGTGCAACATCGATACACTCCTACGGAAAATGCTCCGGCATACCGGCGCGATGGCAGAGAGGGCATCGGCCGCAAAGCCATCCTCCGGGAATGCACGACGTCAACCGGCAGGGCTATTATACCACGGTTAACGTGCTCAGAGTCGGAGTGCGGCAGGGTCGAAGGTTCCTTCGAGGCGGCGGAATTCACCCTGACACAGGGAAGCAAACGAGGTGTTAGAGGCAGTTAGATTCGGAGGAAACACCGAAGTAAATGCGCGGCAGCCGGGCGGTCAGACACGTGGTGATCTCGTGCTCGGTGGTATCCATGAGGCCGGCGATCGCCTCGACGCGTACCCTTTCCACGCCATCAACGCCGATGCAAGTGGCAATATCACCGGCGACGACGCCCGGAATGTCTGTAACGTCGATGACCGTCTGGTCCATGCACACGCGGCCAAGTATAGGCGCCCGACTGCCTCGAACGAGGATCTCGCCGCAGTTCGACAGGCGGCGTGGAAAGCCGTCTCCGTATCCGATCAAAACCGTGGCCACGCGTGAAGGCCGCGCCAAGCGGCACGTTGCGCCATAGCTGATCGTGTGCCCGGCGGGCAGATCGCGCACCACGCCGACTCGAGCCTTGAGCGCGAGCACGGGCACAATGTTGTTCACGTTGGGAACTATGCCGTACAGGAGCAGGCCCGGCCGCGCGAGATTGCATCCGTTCTCAGGGTACCGCGTGACGGCCGCGCTGTTGCCGGCGTGAACCCAGTCGAAGTGCGCTCCGGCGGCTTCCAGCGAACGGCGCGCGTCGGCAAAGCGCTCCCATTGAAGCAGTGTCAAATCCGCATCCAGCCCATCCGCGTCGGCGAAATGGGTGCATATCCCGGTTACCTTCAGGCCAAGAGCGCCGCACTGCCGCCATAGTGAAACCGCATGCTCCGGCAATACCCCCGAGCGCCCCATGCCGGTGTCGATTTCGAGGTGGACTTCGACCGAGCGATCGCCGCGCGCCCGTCCCAGCGCGGCGGCCAGCTCCGGGTCGCCCAGCATCGGTGTCAACTGGTTTGCCACGATGGCGGGCGCGTCGTCGGGGGGCGGGCCGCAGAGCAGCGCGATCGGGGCAGTGATGCCTGCGCCGCGAAGCGCCGCTCCTTCCGCAACGGTCGCAACGCCAACCCAGCGCGCGCCGGCCGGAAGCGCCGCGCGCGCCGCCGGCAGCAGTCCATGGCCATAGGCGTCGGCCTTGACGACCGCCATCAAGGCGACGGCGGGACCGAGATGCGCGATGAGCGTACGCGTGTTGGCACGAAGGGCGGCCAGATCGATTTCCACCCAGGCGCGCGAAGTTCGCGGATCGGATGCAGCGGCGACGGTCATTCCTTGCCTATCCCGCTGTCCGTAGCCGGTGGGGTTTCCGAAGCGGCCAATAGACAGACCCATTCCGAATCGCAACTTTTCGAGTCAATCGTGTAACTTCCCGTCATTCCGGAGTGTCCAATAGGTAGCAGCTCGATTAGGGGTAACCCTTTTGCTCTCTTGTTGACGAGAATGCGGTTTTCGCCTTCTTCGTCCAGTCAGAGCCCGTCGGACACGCACCACGCAAGTGCCGCGTTTCCGACGGCATTTTTTTGCCTGCGCGATCGAAGTTATCTTTCAGAGTCTGTCGGCGTCTTCAAAATAGGCGGATCGCGAATGAGTTGCGCGTCCACAGGACGCTTTTCCTTTGTTGCCGGGTGTTTTCAACACCCGGCGCCTTCTAAATCAAAGTGTAATTACAGGGCCTGCCCGCAGTGCCGATAAACAGCCCGCACGTGTTCGCGATCGGGTCCATCACCATGGCAATCTGCCAATCGTGCGGGAACACCTCCACCTGCGTGGTGCGATCGACCGACGAGAGGAACACGCCCAGCCCAGGGTGCGAATGGTACGATCCGACGACCGTCCAGTCGGGATTCATCTCCAGCCAGCCCGGCAGCATCGCCTCCCAGGCTTCCGGTGTGTAGGAGAAGGAAGTCGCCGTTCCCTCCCCATGGAGCGCCGGCAAAACAACCTCGACCACCACGAGGTACAGGTCCAGCCCGGCATCGTAGAGCGCCTCCCCGCAGAGCAGCCCACCGAGCTCGCTCTTAAGGTCCGTTCGGAGATGATCCACGGCCCTGGAGTAGGCGTCGCGGCGTATCAGCACGGTGGATTGGCCGGCGCGAAGCTGAGCCTTGGATTCCAGGGACTGCGCCCGGAGGTACGCGCGCGCCTCGATAGCCCTGGGCCGGTACACATCCTGCTGCTCCGTCCAGACGATCTCCGCCTCCGCACCAGCTTCCGCCGGAGTCGGCTTCGGTTCCGGCTGCGCGCCCCGACTGGCCGCGCGTTCCCGAGCCGCCCGCACGGAAGCCTCGAACTCTGCCTCATCGCTCAGCGCCAGCAGGTCGTCACCCGGCTCCGAAACGCTGTCGCGTGCCTGTTTACCAAAACCGAGCATGGCGGGCCTCACAACAAATCCTCCCACAGAATCGTCTCCGCGTCTACGGACGAGGCGGTGCGATGGTCCTCTTCGGGGGCCGGATGCGGTTGCGGGGCCGCGACGGGCATAAGCGGTGTATAGCCGGTGGGAATATCCTCGCGCTCAATCGGGTCGTCCCGGAAGGTGCGGTCGTCGGTTGGAAAGAGAAGCAGGTTGCGCCGCGCCCAGTCGATCGCCTCTTCGTTGGCGGGATCGCGCATATCGAAGAACTCTTTCTCGAACTGGAGCAGGGCGCCCAGTCGAAGCGCGAACACATCCAGATACTCGCTCGTCTTCCAGTCTCCCATGCACACGACCAGGTTCTTGTAGACGTGTGGATGCCAGATCGGAGTCAGCATGCGCGTTTTCGGGGCGTCGAACGGCGCGGGGTACCTTGAGGGCAGCTTGATCTCCACGCGGTTCAGGGTGCGGTAGATCGGCTTGTTCTTCTCCAGCTGCTCGATGGTCCGGCAATGGTAGACCAAGATGTAATGGTCCGGCGGCTGCCCCTTCGCCTGCTCGATAACGAGCGAGCCGCCGCTATGCGCGGCGAGGCGGCGCAGGCTGGCATAGTCCGATTCGAGTCTCAGGTCGCGAGCGTTCCGCATGCTTCTATCTCTTTACGACGGAACGCGGTAGGGGACAAGCCCCATCCCTGCAACTGCCATGCGTTGGGAATGGCTGGATCATTAAGACGTCGCCATCGTGAACGCGGTCCGGCGCCAACACTTCACTGGAGAGAAGGATGGCGCCGGTGGTGGTGTTGGCGACCTGATAGTCGATATGCCTCGACATGAACCAGCGGTGCGCGCTCGCCTTTACCACGTCGGATACGCGCATAGAACGCGGCAGCGTGACCTGCGCCTTGCGCGTGCGGTCGGCGGTCTGAAGATAAAAGGTGACTTTGTTAGCTTGCATCAGGACTCTCCCACAGCGGCGCTCCGCCGAGTTGATAGTACCTTCGAATTTCCGTATCTTTGACGCACAATACTTGATGATCCGGGACGCCAAGCTCGGCGAGCACGGTTCTCGACAGCGGGTGATCCGCGTCCAGCCAGTTCACGGTCTCCGGGCTGCGCGTATCCGTTCCGCAATTCGGGCATAGCATCAGGCGATCCTCGCACAGACTGAGCGGCATACGATAAGGCTCGGCCGCGCCGCACACCGCGCACCGCATCTCAGTGACCAGGTCGAAACCCAATTCCACGACTGCCGCCGGACTGCCTGCCCAGCGGAGCATATCCACGACCGTCGCTTCGGTCGGAAGTTCGCACCGGATTTCAATCGGCTCCCACGCTTCGTGCGCCAGGCAATCCGGGCTCCTCGACAGCGTATATATCGCGGTCTCATAGGGCTTCAGGTTGATCGT
>JAYTEU010000295.1:0-4756 GCA_043734985.1 Chthonomonadaceae bacterium | reverse complement strand
GGAGTGCCGATGATGATGCCGTTGAGGTCCTTCCGCTCCAGCATCTTGCGGAAGTCCGAGTAGATGCCGGGCTTTTTGCCGTACTTCTTCTCGACATCCTTGATATCGTTCGTCATGCGGTCCGAATCGACATCGCACAGCGCGGCAACTTCGACTTCGGGCTTGTTCATCAGCTCGCGCATATCGGCGGCGCCCATGCCGCCGCAGCCGATGAGGCCCAGCACGATCTTGTCGTTTGCGGCGACCGGGGTGGCGCGCCCAAGGGTTCTGGTCATCCGTCTAATCTCCTATTTCGCAGCGGAAGCGGCTGTGGCCGCGGCAGCCAGAATGTGGATCTGGGTCGAGAGCGTGAACGGTTTGCCGTCGATCTCATAGCTGACTTCCGCGAATGTCGCCGCATAGCCCGCGCCGGGTTTCGGGAAAGCGGCGGTAAAAGTCGCCTTCTCTCCGCTCCCGGTTCGGCTCGATATCTCGTCCGAAGTCCACTTCGCGTCGCGGAAATCCTGGGTCGTAGCCGCGACGTGGAAGAGGCGCGCCGATTTGGGAGCGCGGTCCGAGTGGACGGTCAGCTCGACGCCCTGCGGCGTGGCGCGGTACTTCCAATCCATGCGCGGCCAGGCGGTGTGTGAGGCAACGGAGCGCGCAAAGGCGGTCAGTGAGTTAAGAACACGCGTCTTATCCTCCAGACCGTGGCCGCTATTGGGGGTGTACATCACCCACTTCGGCCCCTTCAGGTCGTCCCAGTAGAGATTGAGCGAGTCCTGGGTCCAGTACCGGTCGTTCGTGCCCAGGATCAGCAGCTTCGGCAGCGTTAGTCGCGCCCGATAGCTGTAGGGGTCTTCCAACTGGAGCAACTGCTTTCCCGCGGGCGTATTGAGTTTTTCCATGATGCCCTTGGTCGTGTAATCGTCGATCTGCTCGCTGAACTTGCCGTACGCCTCCAACTGGTGCTTGGTCTGAGCGGGAAGGTTGAGCGTGTCGATTACCATCGGAACGATCGCCTTGATTCGCTTGTCCCGGGTCGCCGCCGAAAGCCAGGTGGTCCATCCGCGTTTGGAGGCCCCGGTGATCATGAAATCCGTGATCTCAGGCTGCCCGGCCTGCGCCGTGAACGCCTGGATAGCGTCCATCGCCTTGATGACGGCCTTCGCCATGGGGAAGTGCAGCGGCCAGGTATCATCGCCCGTTTCGAGATACTTCTGCCAGGTGTAGACGATCAGGGAGTCCTCTTTGAGGCCGCCGTATAGGGGCTGGTTCGGAATGTTGTAAAGGATGGCGAACGGGCTGCCGATGGCGTTCGAGGCGGTCACGCCGAGCAGTGCATCCGCGGCTCCCCCGTTTCCTCCCGTGTTCAGCAGCGCGCAGAAATGAGGATATGTAGGGTGTTCGGGCACGAATATTTGAAGGCGGTGCTCCCACACGATTCCCTGCCACGTCTGCGAAACCAGGTGCAGATCGTAGGCCGTGCCGCCCTGGAGCTTCTGTTCGCCCCGTTTCTCCCACTTATATACCGGTTCCGGCCGTTTGATGTAGGAGTCCAAATCGGCATGCGCCGCACCCGCCCAGATAAGCAGAACCAGCGCCGCACACAGGCGGGTCAAAAATCTGTTCAACGATCAACCTCCTTCACGACTCAAGCGAGCCTTCAACCATCCATGTGCCGAATTCCGATGGGAATGCGACAGGCAAGTCAACCAGTCACCCCATCACCCCATCACCCCATCACTACATCATCCCATCACCCTCTCAAATCTCAAGGTCCCGGCACGATCAATATCGAAGCGCGCGTGCCGAGGTAGTTCCCCGCAACCCGCAGGACATCCTCTCGCGAAACGGCGGCGAGCCTTGCCGAAAGCGTGTCGTCGAACTCCGCGCCCGCGCCCATCGCCTCGTACCAGGCCAGCAGGAAGGCCCGATCCCGCGCCCGTTCGTGGCGAAGCCTTTCCCGCCCCAGCGCAACGCTCCGGCCCCGCGCAACCTCCGCCTCCGTCGGCGGCTCGGAGAGCAATCCATCGATCTGCGCATTAAGCAGCTTCAGTACCGCATCCGGCGTCATCGGCACTTCCACGGCAGGCTGAGATGGCCCCGTGGACACACCGACCTCCGGTTTCTCACCCCTGTCTGCCGATTGCGTCTGCCCACCAGGCATCCCGACTGCGGGCGCCCTCTGGGCGTGCCGATTGCCGACTGCCTGAGTTTCGCCGACTGCCGACTGCCCGCCCTTCGTCGCATCCCACTGCAAATAAGCCACAAGCGGGTCCGAAAGGCTGGCTTGCCAGGACGCGCCGACATTGTACCCAATTCCCTGGGCGTCTCGCAGGCGCCGGAACAGCCGGGAGGCATGACCTTCGCCGAGGATTGATTTCAGGACAACGAAGGCGGCATAGTCGGCGTCGGCGAGCGGCGGGGCGGGCAGGGCCACGAGCGCGTAACCGGACGATCCCGGCTGTTTCAGCGTGCGCGTCGGATAGTTCGTCGCGTGGGCGTAGAGCGGGCTGTTCCGTATGGGGCGAAGAGCGGGGCGGTCAAAGTCGGCCAGAGAGTCGCGGAACGCCGTCCGCACCGACGCGACGTCGAACTGCCCCACCACCGCGATCGCGATATGCTCCGGTACGTAGCGGCTGCGAAAATAGGCGTCCGCCAGCGCGGGCGTTATTCGCTGGAAAGGCAGATCCGCGAGATCCGGGCGCGCCTGAAGCTCGCGCCGCAGGACATCCAGGCCACCGAGAATGCCGCTTCCGCCTCTGCGCTGTTCCGCGGACAACTCGGCGCGCGCCCGATCGATCGCGCCGAACTCCGAGTTCTTGAGCACTTCGCAGAGCAGATAGATCGCCTCGCGGACCTGGGAAGGAAGCATCACGCAGGTGATGTTGACATGCTCGGCGGTCCGGACCGTCTCCACGCTCCCGCCTACCTGGGAGATACCGGCCGAAAGCTTATCCGAGGAGCGGTTCAGGCTGCTGCTGAAAAGCGTGCGCGCGACAAGCTCGCCCGCCGCGTCCTCCAGTGGCGACCGGTCCGGATCGGTGCGGATGCAGATGCTGATGGCCACCAGATCCGCGGCGGGCGCGGCCTTCAGTATCAGCCGGACTCGATTCGGGAGCACGAACCGCTGCGCGTCCATCGCCCACGCGCCGGGCTGGAGTGCGAGCAGAAGGCAGAACGTCAGAAGCGCCGCAAAGCGCCGGGCAGGCGAAACGGCAAAGCGCGAGCGCGATGAATAGATAAAGAACCGTGAGCGAGTTTTCATGGGCGCGAGTCCGGCGGACGGGCGGGCGGTCCCGGAAGCAGAACGAGATCCAAGCGGTTCGCCGGATCGAGCCATCGCGTGATGAACCGGCGAACATCCTGAAGCGTCGTCCCTTCGATCGCGGCTCGCCACGCTTCAGGCGGCGGTCCGCCGGTTATCGCCGAGGCTCCCACGGAGGACGCCAGTCCGGCATTGGTCTCGTTTTCGAAAATCGCGCGGCCCAGCAGCGCGCTCTTCGCCCCGGCAAGTTCGCCCGCGGTGGGAGGCGTGGCCGCCAGTCCGTCCAGCACGGCGAGCATGCTCTGGTTTTGCGCGAAGGCGGCGGCGCTGGCCTCGTCACGCGTCCTGATATGGCCCGCCGAGACCGCTTGCGCAGCGCTGGAAACTAGGAACAGCCCCGGGTCACGTCGAGGCGCGAAACTTGCGCGCGCCTCACAGCCGGAAAGGCGGGCGGTCGCCAGGCGGCCGCCGAGATCGCTCTGCCCCAGCATCGCCGCCACAAGCTGCGCGGCGCAGGCGTTTGCGACGTCGGAGGCGGCGGGAGCGCGGAAGGCGATGCCGGCTACCGGGCGAACGATGGCCGCATTCACTACCGTGGGCTTATCGACAGCGCCCGCGCGCGAGCCGCTGTTGTCGCCCGCCGCGCTGCCGTCTACGCCGTTCCGCGCAGGCTTCCGCGAGTTGTCAATCGGCATCGCCGTGGTCGACGTCTCGCCGGCCCAGTCCCCGAAGGAGCGCTCCGCAATGCCGCGCGCTCGCGCTTCGGTCAGGTCGCCCACGATCACGAGCGTGCATCGCGCGGGGGCGTAGGTTCGCCGATAGAAGGCCGCCAGAGTGTCCCGTGTCCGATCGCGGATGTCTGTCTGGCTGCCTCCGGGCGGACGGCCGTACGGGTGGTCTGCATATACGGTTCGATACAATCGTTCGATCAACAACGATGTGGAATCCGAATCGCGCTGTGCAAGCTCCGTCAGAATCACTTTCCGCTCGCGCTCGATCTCCTCCGCCGGCAGCGTGGCGTTGCGAACCACGTCGGCCAGGACATTCAGGGCGTCCCCCGCGTGCTCTACTCCCACGCAGGTATAGAACCGCGCATAGTCCGGGCCTGTAGCCGCGCTCAGCGTCGCGCCCAAATTCTCGATGGTCCTATCGGCTTCGCCGGCCAGCCGCGTCCTGGTTCCTTTGAAGAGCGTGTGCTCCAGAAAGTGCGCCGCCCCTGTTTCGCCGGGCGCCTCTTCGCGCGATCCCGCCCGGACCCACAGATCGATGGCCACCAGAGGCGCGTCATGCCGCTCGCGAATCACTACTCGGAGTCCATTTCGAAGGGCGAACTCTGGGGCGGGCGCCGCGCCCGTACCCACCGAGGCGGTCCGCAGCATCAGCATGGTCAGCAGAATTCGGCACAGTGTTAGGGTGATCGATCTCCAACCGTTCATAACTCTCCGTGGCAAAGCGCATAGTTCCTTGCCTTCCGTGTTTCGGCGATTAACGGGTAGAATCCTGCCC
>JAYTEU010000294.1:0-2190 GCA_043734985.1 Chthonomonadaceae bacterium | reverse complement strand
CTGACGACCAAATCGACGTCGCGCATCGCTTCGCTGAAAACTCGCTGCGGCACGTCCGCAAGGTCGAGTGGCTTCCACTCTCCGCGCTTTGTGAAGTACACTTGCTGGACGGTCAGGCCCTCGACCTCCGCCGGAGTTGTGAAGTACCGGTCGAACGTGAGCCAGGCCGTGATATTCTCCGCATGAAACGTTCGTCGAATGCCCTCTTCGTAAACGTTTATCCAGCCCCGGCTCCCGGCAAGCGCCATGGCGCGCTGCGGCATTACCTGATGGCCATCGTAACGTACGGAGTACTTCTGCTCCTTCTGCTCCGCCTCCGTCAGGACATAGAGTTCGCGGAACACCTGCTTGAAGGGCTGGATACGCTCGCGCAGGAAGCATTCGCGCTGCCATAGATGCCACTCCCCGCTCTTCAGCAGGTCGTAGGGGTGCGCGATTCGGACATGCGAGCCGGGCGCGACCGCCTTGGTCGTTCCATCGTGGCCTTCGAGTGCGCGGCCCTTCTCCACCGGATACCCCATCGGCGCAGCGCCGTCGTCGCCCATGAACACCACCGAACCGAGCATCGGACGCAGCAGCGGGTGCGCGCAAAGCTCTTCCAGTTCGGATGCCGTAAAGTGATCGCCGCGGCACATTGCCTGCTCCAGCGATAGTCGAATGCGTGATCCCTGGCGCTCGATCTCCTTCCTGCGTTCGAAGAGTGTCGCGATTTCGGGGTCCTTCTTTACTTTCGGTGGCACAGTCTTCAGCGGCTTGCCTGCCTTCTCGATCGAGATGTCCGGTTTGCCAAGTATGTTTATGCTAAGCGTAACGGTGACGCCGTCCAGAGTGATCGATACCGGACCAGCGGCAAGGTCCGCCACGGCCTCCGCCTCCATCGCCCATTGGAGGCGGCTCGGGTCCGGATAGCCCGCCGAGCGCGCCAGGTTCTCAAGCGCAATAGTCGAGGCCTTCTTTTCGCTCTCCTGGCGCTGCGCACCGAACTGCTTGCTGGTGCGCAGGAACTCCTGAATCGCTTTGTAGCGCCGCAGAAGCGTCTCTCGCCTGGACGATTCGCCTTCGGGGACGGGAACCAGGCCGAGTGCGCGAACCGCATCGCCGTTACGCTTCTCCGTGATTCGCCCCAGCATCTCGTCCTCCGTGACCTTGCCGAGCATCGCGTCCGCGAAGAGCTGCGCGCGCTTGTGGCCCCCACCGCCGGACGCGTACTTCGCGGCGGCGTCTACGGCCGCCCATCGATCCGGCCCGAGCGCTCCGTAGACACGATGAAACCAGGTGACATCGACCGCACCGGCGAGAAGATCATCCCCGGTTAAGGGCGTCCGCTCGGCCGAGGCCGCGTTCCACTCGTCGCGAATGTCCGCATCCACGGACCAGCCGTGATCTTTGGTATGCGCGTGGACCCACCAGACAGCCTCTTCGAGCTCCGGCCACTCCAGCGCCGCCTCCACGAACCGTGACCACTGCGGCGCGAATACCGCCAGTTCGACAAGCCGGGTGGGAGGAGCTTTGATAGCCTGCATCTGTGCGGCAAAATCCGCGGCAGTCTCGTTCGGAAGCGGGAATGTGGACCGGATGATGTGGCTGAAGACCGAGCGCCGCGTCTGGATGTTGTCTGCGCCGCTTCGCACAAAGGCTTCCTTATGGCCCAGGGCACGCATGAACTCGGCCAGCCGCGCGACACCGTGAACCGTTCTTAGACTTGCCGCCGCGAGGGAGGCCGCAGTCGGCATGTCGCCGCGCCCAAGCTCTACTTCAAGGATCCGATCGCGGCACCTGTCCACGATCTCCGCCGCGCTCGGGCGGTCGGCGAGCAGTGCATGGGGCTTGCGGCCCGTCAGCATGTGCAGATCGCTGAAGTTACTGCTGTAGTAGTTCTGCTCGGAGGGCTGCGGGCCGATCAGTTGATCGAAAACGTCCGCCTCATTGGCATCTCCACGATGGAAGGCGCCCAGCGTTGTCCCGATATCCGGCCGATGACGGGCGGCTCCAGGCGCGGGCCGGTCCATCCAATGGCGCAAGGCCCAGAGCCTGCGCTCGTGCGCATCCGTCCATTGCGCGGAATGGAATTGTCTCGCCTGGCCCAGAATGTTGAACCAGATGAGCAGACGCTGGTTTCCTCTCCATCCCTGAGCCTCGTACCAGTTATCGCTCTTCGGCACGCGTGGGAGTTCGTCCGCCGGAATCAGG
>JAYTEU010000293.1:0-3107 GCA_043734985.1 Chthonomonadaceae bacterium | reverse complement strand
GATGGAGACGCTCGAAGTCACCACCGACGTGATCATGGACTACCTCGGCGCGCCGCGCTTCGAGAACGAAGAGGCGCTGGAGCGCGTGGACCGGCCGGGTGTCGCGACGGGGCTGGTATGGACGCCGATGGGCGGCGATATCATCTTCATCGAGGCCGCCGCCACTCCGAGCCCGCTGAACCGGCCGTCTACCCTGACCATCACGGGGCAGCTAGGCGATGTCATGAAGGAGTCGGCCCAGGCGGCGCTTTCGTTCGTGCGCGCGCACGCCGCGGAGCTGGGCGCGCCGCTCGACTTCTACGAGAAGCACGACATCCACATTCACGTACCGGCCGGCGCAATACCGAAGGACGGCCCTTCCGCCGGTATTACGATGACTACCGCGCTGGCATCCCTGTTCAGCGGGCGCCTGGTCAAGCCGCTTCTCGCGATGACGGGCGAGGTTACGCTCTCCGGGCGCGTGCTGCCGATCGGCGGCATCAAGGAGAAGGCGCTCGGCGCGCGCCGTGCAGGTATCAAGACGATCGTCGTGCCGGAGCGCAACCGCAAGGATGTGTTGGAAGACCTGCCGGAGGAGGTTCGCAAAGAGGTGCGGATCGAGTTTGTGACCGATGTTCGCCAGGTGCTGGAGCTTGCCCTGGAGCCGAAGGGCGCGCCGGCAGTCCGGCTCGATCCCGGCTCGGAGCAGTTGAACGACATGCCCGCCATGGAGCCGGAACGGCCGGCGAAGGTAGCAAAGCGGGCTCGCCCAACCCCCGCGCCGCGAACGATAACCGATATCGTTCCGCCCACCACGCGGCTCCATTAAGCCGCGCGGCGCCGGCCCGACATTGATCGCCCCCTTCTTCACGGAAGGGGGCCTTTTCTTGTCCGCCGGGCGATCGAATAATTCTACGCAGAGGCTTCCGGTTGACGAACCTGACGCGGAGTGTCCCTATGTCAGCTAAAAATTAGAGCGAAGAGTCAACAAGAATCGATCTAATCTCGACAAGCGATCCAGCCGACACTAAACGGTCCTCATGGTCGCTGAATCGGTATGGAACCAATACTTACCGTCAACCGTCTTCTAACCGTATCTACCTCCGCGGCGATACAAAAACAGGTTGACATTTCTGTACTATTAAGCCATACTATCTAAGCAAGCAGGCGGACCTGTTCGGTGACCTGTACTGGGATGAATTGGGTGTAAGAGGAGTCAGCGCAATGGGTTATCCACTTCGATGGGAAGAGATCGCCGTTACACCGAGCGAGGCGATGGTACCGTGTAAGGCGAGCGACCAAAAGGCTTCGGATGCGCTTTCTCTCCGGCGATACTTCGTGCGGGTTGTCGTTCTGACCTTTGTGGGCTGTACTCTCCTGGTCCTGTCGGTCATCGGAGTCTCCCGAATTTTTCTTTCCGATGCTCCCCAGCCGACCCTGCGCCTGGAAGCCCTGCCTGCCGCCGCATCTGTCTCGGTAACCAATCCCAACGTCGCCCGCCATGCCGGCTTTGTAGTCGTTACGGGCGGCCTGGTCAATCGAACCACTATGGCGCTCAACCATGTCCAAGCCGTCGTCGATCTGCTGGACACCGACCGCCACACCCTGCGCACCGAGACCGCGATGGTCGAGCGAGACTCGATAGCGCCCGGCCAGGCAACGGGCTTTAAGCTTGCCATGGCGGATGTACACGGCGCGTCAGCCTACCGACTGCACTTCAAGAAGCTCTACGGCTCCGACATCAACTAACGTCCTCAATATTTTCTCCGTTTTCGCTATCCTTCCCGCGCCGACCTGTCTCTAGAGTGCAGGAGCGAAGAGAAGCGACATGGCATCCCAGACAGTAATGACACCGGAGTGCGAATTGGAGCTGGTGATGGCTGCCCTTTTGGGTGACCTCCAGGCGTTCGATGCGCTCGTCCGCCGGTTCCGCGGCGCGATCGTTATCGTCGCCGAAGAGATGTCGAACTGCCGCGAGCAGGCCGAAGATGTGGCGCAGGAGGTCTTCCTGCTCGCGTTCAAAGCTCTTCCCCAGTTACAGGATCCCACGCGCTTTTCAAGCTGGCTGTATGCCATTGCGCGCCACCGCGCCCGCCGAGTCTCCATGCAGGCGAGCCGCCTTCGGCCGACCGAATCCTCCGTGCTCGATCGCCTGATCCTCGCAAACTGCCACGAGATCGGCATGCACCCGGTGGAAGAGCTGGTCCGCAGAGCCGAGCGCGCCTACGTGCCGGAGCTGCTGGCGAAACTGGATGCGAATTTCCGCATTCCGCTGCGCCTTCGCTACTACGAGGAGTGGCCGGTACAGCAGATCAGCGAGTTTCTCATGCTTCCCGTAACGACAGTCAAATGGCGCCTGCACAAGGGCAGGCTTCTGATGCGCGAGCTTCTCACCGCGCTCCGGAAGGAACAGGAGTAGAACGACTATGGGCCGAAACAACGATAACATGGACCTGCGCAAGATACGCCGACTGCTGCGCGAAACCACGCGTCTGGCGGAGCGCGCCAGCATGACCGGCAGCCTCCAGGGCGGCGGGCGGATCGCCATCCGGCAGTACAACGCCATCCGCAACCACCTTCAGGACACCGGCGTCATTCCCGAGGATCTGTTCCAGGAACTGGACGAGGACGAGGCGAATTTCGATGAGCTGGGAGTCGTAACCGGGATGCTGGAGAGCTACCTGGAGGACGAGGAAGAGACTGGGCCGGAATCGGAAGGCAACCAAGGGCCGGAAGACCGGGAGGCTCGGCGGGGCAAGCGGCACGGCTTCAGGTTCGGCGCGTGGCTCGGGCCGGACGGCGCCCGCTTCTGGAACGACCCAAATGCCCTGCGCGAACTTCAGCAGATGGGCGAGGAGCTGCGCGAGCATCTGCCCGAGCTGCTGAAGATGCGGGACTTCATGCGCGGAGGCGGGTCGGTTCCCCCCACGCCGCCGACTCCCCCGACCGCGCCCGCGCCACCCGCGCCGCCGAACGCGCCTCAGGGATGGCGGCAGGGCCATGAGAGCGAGCCGACGGCCGGTCCGGGGTACGGCGCGCCGCCCCCACCCGTCGAGCCGGGAGCCGCGAATCGCATCCGCGAGATCGCCGACGCCCTGGCCCAGGAAGACCTGAACCAGTCCCGCAGA
>JAYTEU010000292.1:0-7158 GCA_043734985.1 Chthonomonadaceae bacterium | reverse complement strand
CTGACTCCGGTCACGGTCGCGATCAACGGGGAGCGGCGAAAGGTTCTTGCCTGTTCGGACGACGTTCTCGCCATCCAGCAGGGCGCGACCCCCGCGGTGCGCACGGTCCAGGTGTCCGGCCAGTCGGTACCCTGGTACCGATCGAACTCCTACGATCCCTATCGCGACTACCACCATACGGTGGGCTACGATCCCTATTACGGGTATGGCTACGGCGGCGGCGTAATCGATGGGATATTCCTTGGCGCCATGCTCTCCAACCCGGCCCCGTTCGCCTATCCGGTCTTTGTGAACAACGAGGGATTCGCCACCGCCGACCCGGGCCAGGCCGTGATGCCCGACAATAGCCTGGAGTTTCAGGACGCCGGATCGGCCTCCTTCTTCGGCATGGAAGCCGGTTCAGACTTCGCCAACGGACCTGATACGGCCGATTTCGGCAGCGACAATAATGGCGCCGACTTCGCCGCAGGCAACGATGCCGCCGATTTTGGCGGCGCGGATAGCGGCGGCAGCGACAGCGGAGGAGGCTGGGACAGCGGCAGCAGCGATAGTGGAGGCGGATGGGATAGCGGCGGAAGCGATTCCGGCGGTGGCGGCGACTCGGGCGGCGGAGATTTCTAGACCGGCAGCGCTAAAGCCACGTATGTGATACTTCTCGGCCCGTCGGATGCGAAACGAACGCGGCGGAGGTACCTGAATTCGGCCGGGCTAAAGCGACAGCGCCAGATCGATGGCCTGCTCGAACGTCATCGTCTGGCCCTCAGACCACATTGATTCGAAGCGCTCGTCACCCAGCGCCGAGCGGACCGCGCCGATGTTTCGGTCGTAGCCGAAGCGAAACGCATAGGGAACGGCGGCGCCGATCTTTTCGCGCCATGCCGCCGCCGCGCCGAACAGGAGCGCCGCCTTCTCGGTATCGCCCTGCGCCCCCCACGCCCCCGCCAGACCATCCATGCAGAGCGCGATGCTTATCCGGTGGCCTAATCCCCGTGAGATCGACATCGCCTCCTTAAACAGCTCGCGCGCCGTGGCGAACTCGCCGCCGACGGTCCGGATCAGGCCGAGGCTGTAGAGCGAGTTGAAAATGCACCACTTTTCGCCCACCTCGCGCGCGAGCGCCAGGCTCAGTTCGCAGAGCTCCGCGGCCCGTGGATACTGCCCCTCCTGGAGCGCGACAAAGCCGAGATCGCTTAGCGCCAGCGCATGGAGCCAGCGGTCTCCCACCTGCTCCGCCATCGCCAGGCAGGTCTCGAAATTGTGCCTCGCCGTTTCAAGCTGCCCCTCGTAATTTGCCAGCACGCCCAGGATGCATAGGGACACGCCATGAGCCCACGTGTCCCCCGCGTCCCGCGCATGCTCCATGCTGCCCCGGCATGCGGACTGTGCCGCGTCGAGATCGCCCTGAAAATAGGTGACGACACCCAGGCCAACCAGCGATTTCGCCAGGGCGCCGGATGGCCTCGAAGGCCCGTTTCGCTCGATTGCGGCGGTAATCTGCTCGCGCCCTTCGCGCAGATACGAGGAGAAGAACCAGAAGCGCCAGAGTGCGCCGGTCATGCGAAGCTCGAGATCGTTAAGCGCCGCATCCTGGTGGCACACCTCCAGCGCGCCGCGAAGATTGTCGTGCTCCGCCTCCACCTTTTCGATCCATAGCGACTGATCCGCCTTTAACAGCTCCGGCTCCGCGCGCTCGGCGACATCGACAAAATAGCGGCAGTGGCGTCCCCGAGTGAACGCTTCGATCCCGGCTTCACGCAGCTTTTCGGTCGCATACTGGCGGACTGTCTCCAGCATCCGATATCGGCTCGCACCCTCTTCGTACACCACCAACGACTTATCCGCCAGGGCCGTCAGGAGGTCGAGTATCTCCCAGTCTTCCAGCGCTTCCGCTCCCTCGATGCTCCCAGAGCAGACCTGCTCCACGGCCTCCAGCGTGAAGCCGCCCGCGAACACGGCCAGCCGCCCGAACAGGCTCTTCTCCTGCTCGTTCAGCAGCTCGTAGGACCAGTCGATCAGAGCGCGCAGGGTCTGCTGGCGAGGCAGGGCAGTTCGGCTGCCGCCCGTCAGCAGGCGAAAGCAGTCGTCGAGCCGATGATGAAGCTCTTCGACCGTAAGCGTGCGCATACGGGCCGCGGCAAGCTCGATGGCCAGCGGAATGCCGTCCAGGCGGCGGCAGATGGAGGTCACGGCGGAGGCGTTGGCGCCGGATACTGCAAAGTTCTGCGAGGACGACCGGGCGCGCTCGACGAACAGCCGCGTGGATTCGAACTCAAGCAGCGTTTCGGGCAGCGCCTCCTCATCCAGTTCCGGCAAAGATAGGGATGGGATACGGTAGGTCTGTTCGCCTGCAATATTCAATGCTTCCCTGCTCGACGTCAGTATCTGTAGGCGAAGTCCCTGCTGCAGCAGCGTTTGCGCCATTGTCGCAACGGTCGAAAGCAGATGCTCGCAGTTATCGAGAATAAGCAGCAGGTGTCTGTCTCTGCAATTCTCGGCCAGTGTCAGGATAAGCGCCCGCCCCGGCTCCTCGCGAACCCCGAGCGCTGAAGCGACCGTCTGAACGACGAGCGCGGGATCGGTAAGCGGGGCCAGTTCCGCCAGCCAGACTCCATCCTCGTAGGCCTCCACCAGGTCGGCTCCCGCCTGCAGACTCAGTCTTGTCTTCCCGGTGCCGCCGCTTCCGGAAAGAGTCAGCAGGCGTGTCGTGGCGAGCAGTCGCTTTATCTCCGCTATCTCGTGCTCTCTGCCGATAAAAGAGGTGACCTGCTGCGGAAGGTTGGTGAGCAGGGCATCAAGGGTTTTGACCGGGGGAAAGTTCGGAACCAGCGAGGGATGGCATAGCTGCCAGATATGTTCGGGGGCCAGAAGGTCCTTCAGCCGGTGCCGGCCCAGGGAGCGCAGCGCGGCAGGCGGTGCAAGGCTGTCGCTCACCAAGTGTCGGACCGCCTGCGAGAGGAGCACCTGCTGCCCGAAGCCGGTCGAGAGCAGCCGTGCCACGCGATTGAGAGGCGGGCCAAAGTAGTCGCGGTCTCGCTGCTCGGCTGTCCCCGCGTGCAGGGCCATTCGAACACGCAGCTTGTCGGGCAGCTCCCACGCTTCGGAATCGAGCGCGATCTGGGCCTCCAGGGCAGCGGCCACGGCATCCGAGGCATGACTGAAGGCCGCGCAAAATGCGTCGCCTACGGTCTTGAAGACAACCCCCTTGTTCCGCTCGATAGCTTCCCGCATCAGCAGGTCGTGCCGGGCCAGAGCCGCGCGCATCCGCTCGGGGTTCTGCTCCCACAATCGGGTGCTGCCCTCAATATCCGTGAACAGGAAGGTAACGGTTCCGGTCGGTAGGGATTGCATAAGCTCGTGTTCCTTATTAAACCGGTCACATCGCAATCTGATCGCACACATGTGCCGCGAAGGGGAGGGAGCAGGTGAAGGCCGGCGACACGGCGTTCAGGACGTGAATCGAACGGTCATCGCCCTGCACGAGGAAGTCCATCACAAGCGTGCGGCTCTTGGTATTGATAAGCTGGGCGCGAATGCCGGGCTTGCCCCATTGGCGGAAATTCCGCGGGTCCATGCCCTCTGCGAGAACGCCTGCCTGATTCGCGAGTGTCGTGCGGCTGTACTTGCGAAGCTCCTGAGCCGCCAGCCCGCGGAAATCGAACCCCGCCTTCAGGAAGAGCCCGATCTCCATCCCGACGATCTGTCCAAACTCATCCGCGCGGAAGTTCTCCAGGCCTGAGTAGTGTTCCCGCCAGAAACAGGGGATGGCAGTAGGGCCGAGCTTGGCTTTACCGTCGACCGTAACCGTTACATGCACGCCAAGGAACGGGTTGCGCAGATCGGGCACGGGGTAGATATTGGTGCGGAAGGAGTGCGGCGGCTCGGACGAGTAGAGGTAGAGGCCCTTGAACGGCAGTATGCGATAGTCCTCCGAGAATCCGAAATCCCTGGCGATCCGATCGGCATAGAGGCCGGACGCGTTTATTACAATTCCCGCGCTTACCGGCCCGGCGTCCGTCGCGAGGTCCGCGCCGCTCCGGCCTCGGTAGGCTGCGCCCGTGCAGATCCGCACTCCCGCCGACTCCGCTTCCGATCGGAGCGCGCCCATAACCTCGGCGGGGTCCACCGTGGCGGTCGTCGGTGAGAAAAGCGCGCGCTCGTGCGTCTTCACCCTCGGCTCGATGACGCGGGCTTCTTCCTCCGAAACCTCTTCCAGGGGAACGCCGTTCACGTCCGCCCTGCGCTTGAGCTCGTCCAGCCGAGGAAGCTCGGACGCGTCCCGGGCGACGACCAGTTTCCCGCAGGTATTGACCCTGAGTCCCCGCTCGGCGCAGAACTGCCGGAGCGCCAGATTGCCATCGCGGCAGAAGCGGGCCTTCAGGCTGTCCGCGGTGTAGTAGAACCCGGCGTGCAGGACGCCGCTGTTCCTCCCGCTCGCGTGCCGCCCGACTTCGGACTCTTTTTCCAGCAGCAGCGCCGAGCAGTCCGGCCACCGCCGCCTAAGCTCCCGCGCAATACTGATGCCGATCACGCCGCCCCCGATGATGACAAAATCTGCCTTCATGCTAATTTTACAACCTGTCCGGTCTCGATCGACTCGATCGCGGCGTGAATCACTCTCTGCGCGGCCAGTCCGTCGGCTCCGCTTCCGTCGATCTCATCGGGCGATGCGCCGCCCGCCACCTGCGCCAGGAAGGTATGAATTCGCTCGCGGAAGGTATCGTTGAAGTCGCGGTAGCCGCCGAAAACCGGGTTGGTAAATACCTGTTTCACCGGGTCGCCCGCCGCATATAGCGTTGCCTCGCGCCACATGTCTTCGATCACGAAGCGGCCTTTTGTGCCTGTAACTTCGATCCGCTCCATGGGATGCCCGCGCGCGACGTCGTAGCTGCTGGTCAAGTGGCCAACCGTGCCGTTCACCATCCGGAAGTTGAAGGAGGCCGTCGAGTACATCCAGCGGCCTGGAGCTTTCATGGCGAAGCACTGCACCTCGGCGATGTCCCCGCAGAAGTGGCGAATAAAGTCGATAGAGTGCGGGTTGAGCGCCTTGAGATGGTAATATTGTGAATCGAGGTCTTCGGGCCGCCCGATCCAGAGCGCGACGTTGAAAAAGAGCAGGTCTCCGAGCCTCCCCGCGTCCTGCCAATGTTTCGCCTGGCGCGCCGCCGGAGTAAACCTGTGATTGAAATCGAGCGCGAAGGAGCGGCCATGCGCCTTTGCACAGCTCACCATCTCTTCGGCGTGAGCGATGTCGTTGGAAATCGGCTTCTCGCACAGAACGTGACATCCTGCCCGCAGCGCCAATATCGTCGGCTCGTAGTGGTCGCTGGAATACTCAAAGCCGCCCGTCGCGACGCTGCAGATTTCCGGCTTCAGCGCGGCGAGCATTTCCTGGGCATCGTTGAACCACGGCACGCCGAGCCGATTCCCCGCCGCCTGGGCGCGCTCGCCATTCTTGTCGCACACACCCGCCAATTGGGCCAGCCCATCGCTTGCATACACGTCCGCATGAATATTTCCGATTGGTCCCATGCCGATGACACAGGTACGCAGCATTGCAGTCCTACCTCTCTAACTCGATTTCCTACGATCGAACACCCGACATTCCTTACAACGGCACCGATTCGAGCGCCTCGCCCGCCAGAAGGGCCTCCGCGAGGCGTTCCGAATAGCGCGTAAGGTCGAGCTCGGTCATTCGCGCGGCGCCGTCTATTCCACCGGCCAGCGACATGTGGCTATAATGCGTCATGGGCGCCAGTCGCGCCTCTACCCCTCCGATTAGAGAGCGAACCATCGGCTGCGGTGGCATCTCATTTACTCCGAGAGCCAGAAAAATGCGATCGCCCCAGTTCAAGCCGCGATTCCGTCCCAGGTTGCCGCACAGTATCAGCCGTTCACGAGCCCGGGTCATCGCCACGTAGAGCAGGCGCTCTGCCTCTTCGCGGTCTGCCTTCTGCCTTGCAAGGTCCAGCGCTCGATAGGCCGCGTCCTTAGCGCCGCAAACGCGCGTTCCAAGCGCAAACTGATGGGGATCGCTAACGAACAGGCCACTCGCAGGATAGTCGAGCGAACGGCTGAGGTCGGCCAGGATCACCACGGGGAATTCGAGCCCCTTCGCGCCGTGAATGGTGTGAAACTGTACGACATCTGCGGCCTCTTCTTCGGTAGGGGCGTCGCCCTCGCGGTCGGAGAGGCGCTCCAGATCGCGAAGCCTGCGTATGAAACCTCGCACGCCGAGCACGGGGTCGGAGTTAGCCATCTGCAGCAGCTTGCGCACGTTAGCCAATCTGCGCCTGCCATTGGCCCTGCAAAGTAGACGTGCGTCGTACGAAGTGCGTGTGATCAATCGCTCGATCAAGTGCCCGACCGGCATCCGATCTTCCTGAGCGCGGAGCGAGTCCATGGCTTCGGCGAAGATCCGTACTTTCGCGGCTTCCTCATCCGGCAATTCGTCTGTTTTGAGGATTTGCTGCATCGCGATGTAGAGAGGAATCACGGACTTCCGCCCGGCTTTCGCTCCAGCCCCCTCTGCGTCTGGTCCGATTTCCACCCCCTCCGCAGCAGCCATCACGTTTCCAACAAGTGGCGCGCCGTTCGATTTCGAGAGCAAATCGCCGGCGTCTTTCGAATTATTTACAGATACATCCGTCACACTATTGCCATTCGCAAATTCGACAATTCTATACAGTGTATCGGTGTCCGCGCCGACCATCGGCGATCTAAGCGCGGCCATAAGCGCCACGTCGTTCAGTGGGGTATCCAGTACGGTAAGGATATTGAGCAGGTCACGAATCTCCTGCCGGGCGTAGTAACCTCGCCCTCCCCCGACTACGAAATAGGGCACTCCCGCTCTCGTAAAAGCCTCTTCGTACTTCTGAATATCCGTGAGCTGGCGCAGAAGGACAGCGACGTCGCGGTACCGCACAGACTCGCCTCGCCGGGGATCGAAGGGATTGCTCAGCCGAAGCTCCTGCGTCTCCACCATGTGGCGCACTCTCTGCGCAAGGGCGAACGGCTCCAGGGCCAGGTAGTCCTGCCGCATAAGGTCCTGCGAGAGAAGAAGCTCAATCGCGGGCTCCGGTTCCGGATCGAAAGGCGCGCCTGCTTCCAGCGGCACGAAGGGGGTCTCTTCATTTCGCCATATCTGCCGAAAGAGCACCG
>JAYTEU010000291.1:0-8408 GCA_043734985.1 Chthonomonadaceae bacterium | reverse complement strand
GGCCGCCGACTTCGATGCCGGGGTACGCGCCCGGCTGCGCTGCCCTCAATCTCGGTGGGAGTGGCTCTGGAGCGCCGTTCGGCCCACCCTGGCTCCGGCGGGCCTCTCCCTGGCGGTGACGCTGGCGGCGCTGATCGTCGCGGGATCGCCCAAACCAACAGCATCGACTGTCCCGCAGTCGCATCAGGGAGACAATATAGCGCTCGGGCGCCGCTCCGATCGCCACCGTTCGATAGAAGAGGACCTGGATCGCCTCGATCGCGAAACGCCCTCGCTGGGAGGCTTCAGCGCAGGCCGCGTGGAGATTCCGGCGCCTACCCCGCAAGCCGCGCCGCGCGGCCGCCGAGGCGCATCGAGCCACAGTGGGCTGCCAGGGTCATTCAGCCTACTGCGAAGGGTTCACTCCAAGACCTTTAAGATAGTGGCATTGGCGCGGGATTGAAATCCCGGGCTAAGTTTACAAAACCCGCCTGCGCGGGTTGCGCAATTAGTCCGCGCAGGCGGACTTCGCTGACTTAGACCGGGGTTTCCCCGAAAGGGACCCCGAAAGTCTCCCGACACCTAGCCGGGACACGTCCGGGGCAGGCCGGGGTCTCTCGGATAACCCCGCGTCGATGCAAACGCTCGGCTTACCTGATAGGTTCGCTTTGCTTTACGGAGATTGCAATTATGGAAGCTCGAAACCTGTTTCGGCTGCGGTTTGCAGGAGTGGCGCTGGGCGTGCTGGCCGCGCTGTTGGTTTGGCCGGGGACGCGATGGCTGGTGCGTACGCAGGCGGCATGCATTATTCCCGGTCCCGCTACGGCGTGGTCGGCGGCGTCCGGGCTGAACTCCGGCGGACCCGGCGCGGTGGCGCGGCTGACGCATGCCGAGGCTGCCAGGCTGCCGGAAGATTATCCCGTCCAGCTTGCAGACGCCGTTTTGGTCGGCCATAGCGTCGGCTATATGCGCAATGAAAAGATCGTCAACCTGCGGAACCTGGCCCGCCGCTTTCCAACCCGGCCATCCGTCTATGCCAATACGCTCCGGTTCGCGACCCAGGGTCCGGTCTTGATGCACCGCGACGAAGGGAACGTAATGGTTACCGGCGCTCCGGAGCATACGAATGCGCGGCAGAGCGACCCGGCACAGATTGCCGCGTTCGACAGAGACGCCGCGGAGGGCGAGCGGCTCGATCCCGAAAACGCCTACTTCCCCATGATGCGGGCGATCGGTCTCTTCGACGCGCATCGCGATGCCGAAGCGCTTCAGGCCCTTCACCGTGCCGCATACAAACCGCTCTGGATCGAGTATTACGAAGATGAGCTGGAGGGCGAGATCCGCCTCCATAATCGGATGTTCGGTGATTCCGGCATCCTGCCGAAGGTAGGATTCTACGCAGCGCTGCTTCTGCCCCAGTACGCCCAGCTTCGCGGGGTGAGCCGCCTGGCAACCGCCCTTGCGATGAAGGCCGAACAGTCGGGGCATGTCGAGCAGGGCCTGGCGATCCGCGAGGACGTCCTGCGATGCAGCGGGCTGATCCGTTCGGAGGGAAGAACCGTAATCGGCAATCTGGTAGGCTCGGCGATGGCCATCGTTGCGCTCCAGCGTCCCGGCGGCGCTCCCGTGATCGATCCAAAGCCGCACCGGTCTCCTATCGACGGTCCGAGCGAGCCCGTATATGTGAACGCGAAGACCGGCAAAGAGATGCGCGATCGCCTGGCCGCCCAATTCGACGCTTTCCTGAAGCAGTCCGGACACTCGGAGCTGAGCGCCCGCGCCCACGCGGAAATGGACGCCGCAGGTGAGGTGCGGGAGATAGCCGTCAAGAACAGGGACCACGACGTTTTCGGTGTCACGCTCTGGCAGCTCGGCCTCAGCTGGTGGACCGATGTGCAGCTCCTGTGCGCCGCGCTCTGGACGCTCGCTCTCGGAGCCGTGGCGGCCCTCGTCTATTGGCGAAGCCGGGGATTGCGGTCCGGCCGGGCGCTTCCCTACTGGGCGAGCCGGGGGATAACCCTGGGATCGGTCGCCGCTCTCCTTTCGGGCGTGGTCGCGATCCCCGCCGCGAAGCCGACTACCCTGCTGTGGGCCGGTTCCGTACTGATCTGCGGGATACTCGCGGCCGCGCTTCCGGCGGCGAGCCGCGCGGACCGGGCCAGGGCGCTTGGAGCCTACGCCGCCGCGCTGGTCGCGTCCGGGTGCTTCCTCATGCTCTTCGCATGGCACGTAAACGCGGCGGTCGATCCCATGCGCAAGGTCGTGGTAATGCTGATGTTCGGCGGAGAGCAGGGCGAGGAGCCGGTGGATCGCGGTTTCCAGATGATGTTCATGGGCAGCAGTATGGCCGACCTGGGCTACCACCTGGCGACCGTGGCCGCCGCCGCCATCGTACCGATCGTTGCGGCGCTTACCTTCTGGTTTGCCGGCAAAGTGAACCGGGTGCCGCTCTCGGTCGCGCTGGTACGGGGCTTCCGGGGCTGCGCTGTCCCGATAGCCTGCGCGCTCCTTCTTGCCTACGCCGCGCTGCTGCCGATCACGCTCCGCCTGGAGAGCACGACAGACGAAGGTGTCCGAAACTCCCTGCGCCACGAAGGCCGCTACTTCGCCAGCCTCAGCGGAGCGGAGTGGCCGGGACGGATGCCGTGATTCGGTGAGAACCAAATAACGCTGCCATTTTGGGGGGAGAGGAGGAAAGCAGCCTCTCTCCCCTTAATAATGCGGGTACTTTGGCCATCGTGCGGGCGGTCTATTATCGGGGACCGTCTCGCAAAAGGAGTCCGAATGGAGTTCCATCAGTTTGGTTTGTGTCGGGGGCGTCGGGCTGCGTTTGCAGGTGCGATGGTCGCGGTTTTGCTGGCGGCCTGCGCCGGGAGTGGATCGCCCGCGAGGGCGCAGGCCGCGCGGCCCGGACGTCAGGCTTCGCCGCAGAGCGGTGTGCAGGCCCGGCCCGCGACCCGCGACAGGCGCGTTCGGCCCGTTCAGAACACCACGCTCTATCCCTATTCGGCCATCTGCAAGATCATCGCCACCTTTCCGGACGACACGACCGTCGAAGGCGCCGGGACCATGATCGGGCCACACCACTGTCTCACCGCGCTGCACCTGCTTTACGATGCCAAAACGAAGGTTTCCGCCAAACGAGTCCGTGTCGTGCCCGGCTACGACGATGAGCGGCTGCTGACTAAAGGCCTCAGCTCGCATCCCTTCGGCGCCACCCGCATGACCCAGTTCCTCTTCTGGGAACCGCACGACATCGCCATCCTCGTGACCGCCGACAATATCGGGAACCACTCCTCCTGGATGACCGTGGGCTCCCGGTCCGATAGGGAGCTCCTCAGCCCGAGCCTGATGCTGGCGGGCTACACGAGCGAGCCCAGCGGAAGCGAGCGCCAGTCCACGCTGAGCGCCCTGATTACCCACGTCGAGGGCGACCGGGTGACCATGAACACGGACAATATCCAGGCGCTCGACGGCGGCCCGATCTTTGAGCGGCAGTCGGCCGGCCGATCCGGCGAGCAGGATGTCTGGGCCATCGTCGGCATCCAGACCGCGTCCAATCGCGGGACCCGCATACCCGGCGAGATGCGCCGAATCCTCGATCGCTTCCTCCACGACGATTTCTCCGGCGTGAACGCGAAGATACCGATCCCGGAGAAGTGAGGAGCATTTAATGGCATTTTATCCTCCGGATTGCACGGAGATCGTAAGGCAGGCGCTGGCAGAGGATATCGGGACGGGAGACGTTACGACGCAATTGACCGTGGACCCGGATTTGAAGGCGACGGCGTATTTTATCGCGAAGCAGGCGGGCATCATCGCGGGGATCGACGTGGTGCGGCAGACGCTGCTTCAGTTGGACCCGGGTGCGCTGTTTGAAATTCACCTGGAGGACGGCGAGAACGTCGAGCCGGGCGACACCATCCTCACGGCGACGGGGCGCGCCCAGGCGCTCCTGACGGGCGAGCGCGTGGCCCTCAACTTCCTGCAGCGGCTCTCCGGCATCGCCACCATGACGTCGCGGTTCGTGGCGCTCGCGGTCGGGACCAAGGCGCGGATCGTGGACACCCGCAAGACCACTCCCGGCCTGCGCGCGCTGGAGAAGTACGCGGTCCGGGTCGGCGGCGGGCGCAATCACCGGTTCGGGCTGTACGACGCGGTCATGATCAAGGACAACCATATCCTCGCCGCCGGGGGGATCACCGCCGCTGTCGAGCGGGTCATGGCGCAGGCCTCGCATACGCTCAGCATCACCGTGGAATGCGATACGCTGGAGCAGGTGCAAGAAGCGATGGACGCGGGAGCGGATATCTTACTGCTGGACAACTTGCCGACTGAGTCGCTGGCCGAAGCGGTCGAAATGGTGGACGGGCAGGTGATGACGGAGGCCAGCGGCGGAGTAAACGAGCGGACCGTTGCGGAGATCGCGCAGACCGGCGTGGACATCATCTCCGTGGGCGCGCTAACCCATTCGGCTCCCGCCCTGGATATCAGCCTCGACCTTGCGGTATCCGGTTAGCTGGTCTGAAAATGCCCCACACCCGGAGGGTACCCGCAATTCTGCGGGAGTCGCCCCCCACTCCCGGAGTGGTACCCCCAATTCTGGGGGAGAAAGATCGATTGTTATGCGCGTTGGTACGCGAAGCGGATGGAGATTGTGAAGATACCCGCCCCTCTCTTCGAACTGCTGGAAACCACTCCCTCCACGATGGATGCGGCGCGCGCCAATGTCGTTTCGGGCCGAGTGACTTTCGACGCGGAAGGCGCGCCCTCTTCCTGGGGAGTTCTCACCGAGGAGCAGACTGCGGGGCGAGGCCAGCGCGGGCGGGTTTGGCACGCGGTTCGGGGCGAAAGCCTGTGCGCCACCTACTACGTAAGACACCGGTTCGCGCTGCCGGAGGAGGCGGGGCGAATACCGCTCATGGCCGGAGTGGCGGTTGCAAGCCAGGTGCAGCGCCAAATCATTAGCGGGCGCGTTGGGCTGAAGTGGCCGAACGATATTCTCATCGGGGGCAGGAAGGCAGGTGGCATCCTCGTCGAGATGGTCCGCGCGCCGGACGGCGCGTGGGTCGCGCTAGTGGGTATCGGGGTCAATGTGCTCGTGTCTGAGTTCCCGGAGGAGCTTCGCGGGTTCGCCACCTCCCTCGCCCTGGAAACCTCCGCGCCGGACGCACTGCCATCGCCGCAAGCGCTCGCGCTGGCCATCGCAGGCGCGCTGTACGCCTGCGCTGATGCCCACGATCCTGTGTCGTTTGCCGCCTGGATAAAGCAGTGGCGCAGCCTCGATGCGACCACCGGGCGGCGGTTCGCGACCGAGTGGGACGGCGCCGCCGTCACCGGGACAGCGGAAGGCATCGACGATCAGGGCGCGCTCCTCCTTCGCCTGGACGACGGGATCCTCGCCGCCGTAACCTCCGCCTCCTCGCTGCGGGAGATTTCGTGGCCGGGTCGATAAACGACCCGGCATTGAGCGCTTCGCGCTGGACGTGCTCCGCACTTAAATGCGGCTATTGCACGCCTGTTCCTAATCTAGGAAAACGCTTGTGGTCTGGAATTTGTGTGGAAGGCTGATGCCGTCCGGGAGCCTGGCAGCAAGTATTCGTTCGTCACGTCCGAATTTACAGGCATTCAGTCCGATGACCGCCGGTTGCACAGCCGCGGCATTTGAGTGCGGAGCACGTCCAGCGCGAAGCGCTAACTGCCGGGTCGTTTATCGACCCGGCCACCGCGAGCCCTCTAGCCCGGGATCTCCTGCCCAAGGTACCGAAAGCGCGGCACGGCAGCTCCCTCCACCAATACCGTCTCCCCAAACATCGCGCACGGCCGAACCCAAAGCCTCGGTCCAGGCGAATCGTAAAGCGGAACGTAGACCACCAGCCGCTCCAGCGTTTCGGAGTGAGCCGCCGTGCCCAGCACAAGGTACTTCCTGCCCTTGTAGTGCTCGTAGATACCGGGTGTTATCTCATCCAAAGGGCAGCTCTTCCTGCGCGAACGCCAATCTACAGTCTACTTCGAGTACTCCGTAGTGTCCTTGGCGCTCGTCAGCGTGACCGTCTCCGTGCCTGCGGCCAGCTTAATGCTGAGCGTGGAGCCGTCCGTCAGGTCGATGTCCAATTCCGTATCGCGCTGGCGAACGGAATCCACCGTCCGGCCCTTCAGCAGCTTGCTCAAATCGTAATTCGTTGCCATTGTCGTGTTTTCTCCTTCATAGGTTGTCGTCGATTGTGAACCGCCGGTACGCCAATTCTAACATAGAGCCCCTTCGGTGTCAACTCCTACCGAGCCGGGTATAATACCGGAGCAATCGGAAGCGCGCTGCGGTCTTGACTTCGCGGACAGGCAGCGCAAATGCAATGCCTTTTGGATCGGAGCGGCGATGCGGGCAGCGGTCTATCGGGGAGTGGATGACGTTCGAGTGGAGGCGGTCGAGACGCCCGATATCCGTCCCGGCGAGGCGCTGGTGCGGGTCGAGGTGTGCGGCGTCTGCGGCACCGACCTGAAGAAGATCCACTACGGCCTTACGCCGCCGCCGAAGATCTTTGGGCACGAGACGGCGGGCACGATCGCGGCAATCGGCGCGGGGATAACGGACTGGCAGGTCGGTGACCGCGTGGCCGTCAACCATCATATTCCCTGCCGCCGGCCCGACTGCTTCTTCTGCGCGCGCAAGGCATTCGCGCAGTGCCCGGTCTACAAAAAGACGGGCGCGACCGCCGGTTTCGAGCCTGCCGGGGGCGGCTTTGCGGAGTTCGTGCGCGTCATGGAGTGGTGCGTCGGCGGAATGGTCCGTATTCCGGAGGGGTTTCCCGCCGACGAAGCCAGCATGATCGAGCCGCTGAACACCTGCCTCAAAGGCGTCCGAATGGCAGGGGTTCAGCCCGGCGATACGGTTCTGGTTATCGGGCAGGGGCCTATCGGCATGCTCTTCACGCAGCTCGCTCGCCTGGCAGGCGCCCGGGTGATCGTCACCGACAAAATCGCGTCCCGGCGCGAAACGGCCCTGCGGATCGGCGCGGCATTCGCCCTCGATCCCGACGCGGACGACGTGCCCGGCGCAGTACGGGAGCTCTCCGAGGGGCGCGGCGCGGACCTGGCGATAGTTGCGGTGCCGAGCGCCCGGGTCATTGCTGGAGCCTTCGACCATGTTCGGCCCGCGGGCAAGGTGCTCCTGTTCGCCCAGACGCGCCTCAACGATCCGCTGGAGGTAGACGCGGGCGCCATCTGCATGCAGGAGAAATCGCTTATCGGCTCCTACAGCAGCGATATCACCCTTCAGGACGAGGCCGCAGAGCTGATCTTCTCCCGCAATGTGGACGTGCGGCCCCTGCTTACGCACCGGTTCGAGCTGGACCGGATCGCGGACGCAATCGACACCGCCGCCAACCCGCGCGACGGATCGCTGAAAGTCCTCGTCACGCCATGATAGATCCTGCTCCCTCCTCTATGCTCTCTGCCATCCTTTACGGCAAGGAGGACGTGCGCGTCGAGCGCGTGCCCGTGCCGCCGGTCGGGCCGGGAGAGGTGCGTATCAAGATCGCCGCCGCGCTGACGTGTGGCACCGATGTGAAGGTCTACCGGCGCGGCTACCATGCCAGCATGCTGCGCCCCCCGATTCCGTTCGGGCACGAACTGGCGGGCGTCATCGACGCGGTCGGGGATGGGGTCGAGGCGTGGGAACTCGGAAGTCGCGTTGTCGCGGCCAACTCCGCGCCGTGCGGTGACTGCTTCTACTGCGCCCGCAGCCGACCCGAGCTGTGCGAAGACCTGCTGTTTATGAACGGCGCTTATGCCGGGTACATCACCGTGCCGGCTCGTATCGTTCAGAAGAACCTGCTGGCGATCCCGGCGGGACTTTCCTTTGCGGAGGCGGCGATGACGGAGCCGCTGGCGTGTGTCGTATACGGCCTCCAGGACTCGCCGGTCGCGGCCGGCGAGACGGTCGTCGTGCTTGGCCTCGGCCCCATCGGCCTAATGTTCGTCCGCCTGTGCCGCCTCGCCGGAGCCCGCGTGCTTGCGGCCGGTCGGCGGCGGGACCGGCTGGAGCTCGCCTTGAAGATGGGCGCGGAGCAGGTGTTCGACGAACAGGCCGTTCCGAACCTCGCTCAGGAGCTGATGCGGCATACGGAGGGCCTGCGCGGCGCGGACGCCGTGATCGAGTGCGTGGGCCGCCCGGAAGCCTGGGAAATGGCGATCTCGCTGGCTCGCAAAGCCGGAAGGGTCAGCCTGTTCGGCGGCTGCCCGGCGGGAACGAGCATCCGCGTCGATACCCACCGCATCCACTACGATGAGATCGCGCTGAAGGGCACCTTCCACCACACGCCGCAAACCGTGCGCGAGGCGCTGGCCCTGATCGCGAACGGCAGCGTGCCCGCAGCAGACTTCATCCAGCGGGAAGCGCCGCTCTCCCAGCTGCCCGCCATCCTCGCGGA
>JAYTEU010000290.1:0-2076 GCA_043734985.1 Chthonomonadaceae bacterium | reverse complement strand
TGCTCCTTTGAGGCTAGGGAACATCTGGACAAGTCCCGCGCTCCACGTGGGACATGTTCAGAGGTTCCTTGAGGCCGCAGTGTTTGCTTGCGGCTCGCGTGAGCGCGTCTCGAAGCGTGGCGCTCGCATGGGATCACTGTTGCGCTCAACCTGCAACGACATCCTGAATGATGCCAAGGTCCAGCTCGATGACGCGGTTGTCGCGCTTTTCGATGTCCACGAACTCCACGTACGGCCGCCGACTGTGCGTCACGTCGAGGCGTCCACTCACGTCCTGGGTTGTACCTTCGCCGGGATTCTTCCGGGTCACGTTGAGGTGGCAGCACTGGGTGCCGAGCATATACATGTTATGCCACACGCCTTTCTCGATGAAGGCTGCCTGCCCGGGCTCCAGCGCGAAACTCGCCACCCGCTCGTAGTCGAGCTCGTAGGCCTCCTGGCCGGCCTCCCGATTGCGTGGTGGCGGCGCGACGATCAGCACCATCGTCCCACGCAGAGGAATAAAGGTCTGGTTGTAGGAGAAGTGGATAGCCATCTGACCGATATGTCTGATGTCGGATCGCTGTTTCAGATGCTGCATCTCGATGGCAACGCGGCCCTCACCCGGTTCGACCTCGGGGAAGATGGGCTGCCTGTTCTCCAGCATCTGACCATACGGGCGAAGCGCGTCGGCAGTGAGCGGCTGGACTTTGACTTTGATCGGCAGAATCATGAGGAAGGTTCCCGGTTGCCTTACACATGCGATAGTAGTAAACCCTGATGCTCTGCGTCAATCCGAGGACTGCCGGGGCGACGAAGGAACCCGTCGCGGCGTCGTCCCGGTCGAACACGCACTGCGGCGGCGCCCTTCATCGCGAAGGCGACGAGCGGCGCAGGGCGTCGCCTTCTGCGAAATCGTGAGCCGCGAACCCACGCTGCTCGTCGGACGCACGCCGAATCCGCGCTGCAAGATGCACATGTAAATAGCCCGCAGCGGGCGTTTACACCAGGAAATAGCGAAATGCGCGCCGTCTTCGTCGACGCCAATGTCCTGGTTGTAGACGTCCGATGATACGCCCGCCAGATCTTACGGTACAGGCGCACTCCCGGACCGCACCTGCCATTCCCCAGAAATCAGCGCCGCCTACTTGCGCTGGCGGTGCGGTGTGCTCGACCGTGGCGGCGCCCGCATGTTCTCCTTGACGAGCCAGCCATCGGAGGTGTTCAGGAGGATATAGGTCTGGCGGTTCGTCTCACGATACGGATAGCGGTACTTCTGTTCGACCGTGCTCCACCAACGCAGATACCAATACTCCGTGGTTCGCACGATCGCCTCCTCGTCCCGGATTTCCTTTACTTCGATGGCGAGCAGCCGTTTGGTGGACGGGTTGTAAGGGTTGGACAATACCCATCCCCGTCGCTTGAGCTGCTCAAGGGTGTGGACGGGATGAGATCGCGATAAGCGCCGCCGTCGCGCCAGAACCATTGCAACAATGCCGCATCGTCGAATTGTGGCAATGCCTGATAAGCACTGAGCTCCACATCGGGAGGCATGGCAATCTGCGGACTTCAGTGCGAATGCAGGCCGTAACGCGCAGGACGTGAGCGAAGATCTGAAGAAGCTCGCTATTTTTCGTACTTGAACGACAGGTTCACTCGCGCGCGGTACGCGCTGACCTTGCCCTTACTGTCGATCACGAGGTCGAGCTTGGTGATTTCGGCGATACGAATGTCCCGCAACGTGCTCGAAGCCATCTTCACGGCATTCGCCGCGGCCTCCTCCCAGGAGTTGGCGCTTGTCCCTACCAGTTCCGTGATCCTGTAGACGCTGTCGCTCTTCGAGTCCGATGCTTTCATGTCGATCTCCTGGTGAGAGTATTCGCAGAGATAAAGGGACGTTCTTCGATCGCCATCGCGGCGCTGCAGCGCTCTTGTTCAAGACTTTGCGTGGACAGTGTAGTGACGCGACCGACAAACGGCAACCGCGGCATAGACAGATGTCAAGCGCCGAAGAGAGCGCTTCAGGGGCGCCCGGCTCGCCGTTCTATACCGTGGCGGCGTAGCTGCGAATATCGACCTGCGGACCGGACGCGACCA
>JAYTEU010000289.1:0-6522 GCA_043734985.1 Chthonomonadaceae bacterium | reverse complement strand
GCGTTTAATATTGATCAGCGAAAAGGGGAAAGCTCATACTGTTAGCCGTGTGGATGCGTGAAGCACAGTCATTCCAATGAGCTCGTCCCCATTGTAGCGCAGAATCACGTCGTTGTCGGTCAATTCGGTGTCTGTCGCGAGATTAGGCTTCTTGCAGTGAACATAGAGGACATCGCCTTCGGAATCGTAGTTCAGCCAGACTGAGCGGTCCGGGGCCTCACGTACCGTCGGGACCATGTTAAGTAAAGGTATTAGATCCGTTACGGCCATATCTGGCGTCTCCTGTCGAGTGATGCTGTACGCGTTGTTCTAAATTCATCAAGGATATGACGCCAGCGCTCATCGGTAAGGAAGATGGGAACGCCATTTTTGGATACTGCCGTGTCACTCAATCCGGTTGCTCCATATTCGGCAGATTGGATCAATTTCACCGTTGCACAATATGTATTCGTGCAGGGGATCGCAACTTTTCTACCCGCCGGCAATAGCTCCTAAGATAATATAGGGCTCAACTCCTGTCGCGACGGCGTCGGGCAAGGGATCGTCAGGCGAGGTGTGAGACAGGTCCTGTTCGCAGGCGAAGAAGCGGAGCCAAGGGCGGCGGCGGTCCGAGCCGTGGTCGCGAATGGTGCCCCGCAGGACAGGGAAGCGGGCTTCGAGGGCATCGAGGACCGACCGCTGGGTGGCCGGTCCTACGATTTCGAGCTCCACTTCGCCTTCCACGCCTGCCAGGTTGCGTAGGTGGAAGGGCAGTATGACGCGTATCACTGCAGTGTCTGCACTTCGACGGAGAGAACGGCAGGTAGGTCGCGGACGATAGGCGCCCACGTGTCGCCGGAGTTTGCGGAGGCGTAGACCTGCCCGCCCGTTGTGCCGAAGTAGATGCCGCACGAATCGAGCGAGTCGACGGCCATGGCTTCGCGAAGCACGTTTACATAGCAGTCGCTTTGCGGCAGTCCGTTGGTCAGCGCTTCCCACTCGTTGCCGCCGGTACGGCTGCGGTAGACGCGGAGTTTACCCTCCGGCGGAAAGTGCTCGGAGTCGCTCTTTATCGGAACGACGTAGATCGTTTCCGGCTCGTGCGCATGGACATCGATGGGGAAGCCGAAGTCCGAGGGCAGGTTGCCGCTCACTTCGGTCCATTGATCGCCGGCGTCTTCGGTCCGCATGACATCCCAGTGCTTCTGCATAAAGAGAACATCGGGACGCGACGGGTGCATGGCGATGCGGTGAACGCAATGTCCAACCTCTGCGGTCGGGTTGGGGCTATAACTCGAATGGAGGCCCTTGTTGATCGGCTTCCAGCTATTACCGCCGTCGTCGGTTCGGAACGCGCCCGCGGCCGATATGGCGATGAAGATGCGGTCCGGGTTGGTGGGATCGAGCAGGATGGAGTGGAGACACATGCCGCCGGCGCCCGGCTGCCATGATGGCCCCGAGCCGTGTCCGCGCAGGCCGGAGATTTCCGTCCACGATGTTCCGCCATCGGAAGTTTTGAACAACGCCGCGTCCTCCACTCCGGCATAGACCGTGTCCGGGTCGGTCAAGGAGGGTTCGAGATGCCAGACGCGCTTGAACTCCCACGGATGCTGCGTGCCGTCGTACCACATGTGAGTTCCAGGCACGCCGTCATACGCGAACTCGTTGCCGACCGGAGCCCAGGTCTTTCCGCCGTCCTCTGAGCGCTGGATCAACTGGCCGAACCATCCGCTGGACTGCGAGGCATAGAGTCGGTCCGGGTTTACGGGCGATCCCTTTACATGATAGACCTCCCAGCCCGCAAAATGGGGTCCGCTTACTTCCCAGTTCTCGCGCTTTCCATCGGACGTCAATACAAATGCACCTTTCCTAGTGCCAACCAGTACTCGTACTCCGCTCATGTTCTACTCCTTTTGGTCTGTGGTTCGACCGGCAATGTTCGTGCCGTATCCGCGAATTATGATTGAGTTATCGGTAAGTGACCGGTTGAATGCTTATAGTGATTGTACCCATACCGCCGGGCGAACACTTAAGAGCGGCTGCCAAATTCATCACTAAAAAAAATGCGAAGGCACAATTGGCAGCCGGGCAGGTTCGGCCTGCAATTCCATTGGCGCCTAGACTTCAGCAGCCCAGGCAAGCGTTATGTCGGCAACTAGTAGTCCGTCAAGGTAGGTTGAATGGATCGAATGTAGCGGCAATCCCTTGTGGTTGCCCTTTGGAATGGGCAGGCACAAGGCCCGCCCCTACGCATGGACCTACTTTGAACGTCTTCTAAACGTCTACTAGTCGTTCGGCACGCCGCCGATTCGACAGTTTGTTATTGTATTTCCGAACCATGGTATTCGGTTTTCGACCGTCGCAGTCGATGGACTGTCGCGGCGGCTCCAAAGTCATGAACTACTCGTTGTCCGTGGCGCTTTTCCAATCAGGTTCTCGTTATCGGGCACGAGTTCGCATGGCGGTTGACGCCGCGCCCAGGATTGGAGTACACTGATATAATTGCCATTGTATTTGGAAGGCGTCCTCAACGGGCCGAAATTGTGGATTATGAAAACTTATCACGTCGCTATTGCCGGCGCAACGGGCGCTGTCGGCACTGAGTTTTTGCGGCTGCTGGAATCGCGAGAGTTTCCCCTCGAGTCGTTACGGTTATTGGCCTCCGACAGGTCGGCGGGCCGCTCCCTTGTCTTCCGAGGTCGCCCACAGCCGGTCGAATTGCTGACGGAGCATTCGTTCCGGGGGACGGATATCGCCTTCTTCTCGGCGGGAGGTTCGCGCAGCAAACAATTCGCTCCGCCCGCGGTCGAATCCGGCGCGCTGGTGATCGATAACTCGTCCGCCTACCGGATGGACCCTGACGTACCGCTCGTGATACCGGAGATCAATTCGGAAGACATTCTGTCTCATCACGGCATCATCGCAAACCCGAACTGCTCGACTATCGTTCTACTCATGGCAGTGGCTCCATTGCGGAATCTCGCTCCGATCCGTCGAATCGTCGCCTCGACCTACCAGGCGGCAAGCGGCGCGGGAGCGCAGGCGATGCAGGAGCTGCTGGACCAGACTCACGAAGCGCTGCACGACAGGCCGATCCAGCCCCGCGTTTTCCCCCACCCAATCGCGTTCAACCTGTTCTCGCATAACACGAAGGTCGATGAGACCGGCTATAACGAGGAAGAGCAGAAGATGATCCATGAGTCGCGGAAGATCCTTCACGATCCCGGGCTCAAAATCTCCGCTACGTGCATACGGGTTCCGGTGGTGCGGGCACATTCCGAGAGCGTGAACGTAGAGTTTGAAGCGGGTCGCCGTCCTTCGCTGGAATCCGTTCGCCAGGCGCTCGTAGACTTTCCAGGCGTTGTGGTGGTGGACGACAGAGAGAGCAACCACTTTCCAATGCCGATCGAAGCGAGTGGGCAAGACGATGTCCTGGTGGGTCGGCTTCGCTACGATCTTTCAAACGACGATGCTATGGAGCTCTTCCTGTCCGGGGATCAGATTTTGAAGGGCGCGGCCCTCAACGGAATTCAAATCGCCGAGGCGTGGATGAGGATGACGAATTAACCTCGATTCTGAAAGGATGCGATGAAGAACGGCGACTTTGGGCAGGTTCTCACGGCGATGGTGACGCCGTTCGACGCGCACGGAAACGTGGATGAAGCCGGAACGGCGCGGCTTGTAGAGCATCTGCTCGATCACGGCTCGGATGGCATCGTCGTCTCCGGCACAACGGGCGAGTCGCCGACTCTCACGTACTCGGAGAAGCTGAGGCTTTTCCACCTGGTCAAACGGACCGTTGGCGACCGAGGAACCGTTGTTGCGGGAACCGGTGGAAACGACACGGCCTCCAGCGCCGCACTAACACGTGAAGCGGCGGATATTGGCGTGGATGGCGCGCTGCTCGTCGTGCCTCCGTACAATAAGCCTTCGCAGGAGGGGTTGTACCGCCACTTTTCGGCCATAGCCGCCAGCGCGCCATCGCTTCGCTGCATCCTTTATAACGTCCCGAGCCGGACGGCGCAGAACCTGGAGCCGTCCACAACGGTCCGCCTGGCAAAGGACGTGGAAAACATCGTCGCCATCAAGGAGGCATCGGGCAACTTGATGGCGTGCGCCGAGATATTCGGAAGCGCCCCCGACGGCTTCGCGCTCTATAGCGGGGACGACGGCATGACGCTGCCCATTCTGGCGGTCGGCGGCATCGGCGTTGTGAGCGTCGTGTCGCACCTGACCGGAAACGAGATGAAAGAGATGCACTCGGCGTTTTTCGCGGGCGACCGCCAAAGGGCCGCCGCACTCAACGTGAAGATGCTGCCGATCGTACGCGCCTGCTTCCAAACCACCACGCCCAGCCCGGCGCCACTGAAGGCCGCGCTGGAGATGCTTGGCCTTCCGGGCGGCGGCTTGCGACTGCCGCTAGTGGAAGCGAATGAATCTGAGCGCGGCATCGTCCGGTCCGCGCTCACACAATACGGGATGCTTTGATCCCTAAAACAGTGTGCACAAGGCGCTGAATACGCCCCTTGGCCCTCCACCCGCACGCGGGAACCCGCACCCAGAGCTAGCCATCGGGCGGGCCCGATCCTAAGTGCAATGAACTTTAGACGCACGACGGCGTGTTCATTACGAGGGTACCCGGGGGATTGGCGGCGCAAAGCACCCAGACTCCCACAGTATTTGGGGAATGGGGGCGCTATTTGCACACATTCTATACGCCGGCAATAGACTGCGCGACGGTGTACGTTGCGACAGCGCCGAAATCTACGAAAGCCCATTGGGGCGGGCACCCTGCGGGGCGGCCCTCTATGACTCAAATGAAGGTCCAATTTTGAACGGTTCACTAAAAATCATCTCTCTCGGAGGCAGTGGCGAAGTCGGTAAGAACATGCTCGCCTTCCACTTCGACGAAACTATTATCGTGGTCGACGCGGGCGTCGCCTTCCCCACAGAGGAGCACCCGGGCGTCGACCTGATCATACCCGACATCACCTACCTGCTGGAACGGCGCGAAATGGTGAAAGCGATCTGCCTTACCCACGGGCACGAAGACCATATCGGCGCACTTCCCTATGTCCTGAAGCAGCTTAACGTTCCTGTCTACGGGACGCAACTTACGATCGGAATGGTTCGCGAGAAGCTGAGCGAGCATGGCCTCGTTGGGAGCACCGAGTTCAACGTCTACCCAGATCGTAAGGCCGTGACGTTCGGTCCGATCTCCGTCGAGGCGGTACTCGTTACGCACTCGCTGCCCAACGCGGCCAGTCTGGCGATCAGAACGCCCGCCGGCCTAGTGGTTCATACGAGCGACTTTAAGATCGACCAGACGCCGATCGACAACCGGCTATTCGATGCGACGCGGTTCGCTCAGCTCGGCGACGAAGATGTCAAGCTGTTGATCTCAGACAGCGTTAACGTGGAGAAGAAGGGCTGGTCTCCGTCGGAGCGCTCGCTGGTTCCGGTCTTCGACCGGTTCATGCGCGAGTGCAAAGGCCGTGTTATCGTGGCCACGTTCGGCAGCAATCTTCACCGCGTGCAGACAGTCGTCGATGTCGCCTCGAAATACGGCCGAAAGGTGGCGGTATTCGGGCGCAGCATGACTCAGAACATCGCGACCGCGCGCAGCCTCGGCTTCCTGAATATCAAGGACACGCAGCTCGTCAAGGTCGAAGATATCGGACGGTACCAGCCTTCGGAGATCGCGATCCTCACCACCGGCAGTCAGGGCGAGCCGCTTGCCGGCCTGACGCGCATGAGCCGCGATGAAAACTCCAAGGTGCAGATCGAGCCGTCCGATACGGTAATCCTCTCTTCGACGCCCATCCCGGGCAATGAGGACATGGTCTGGCGCGTCGTCAACCGAATCTTCCGCCTCGGCGCTACCGTCATCTACGAAGCTATCCAGAACGTACATGTGTCCGGGCACGGTTTTCAGGAGGAGCTCAAAATGATGATCAACCTGACCCGGCCGGAGTTTGTGGCCCCCTATCACGGCGAGCCGCGTCACTACCACGCCTACACTCAGATGGCGCTCGATATGGGATATCCCGCAGACCAGGTACTTACCTTTGAAGTGGGGCAGTACCTGGAGATGGACGCAAACGGCGTTCGCCGCGGCAAGGACGTCGTGGCGCACGGCAGCGTTCTAGTGGACGGTATCTCGACCGGGGGTGTTAGCGACGTGGTGCTCCGCGACCGCAAGCACCTTTCGCAGGATGGTACGGTGATCGTAACGGTGAGCATGGACCGCAGTACGGGCGAGGTTGTGGCAGGGCCAGACGTCTTATCACGCGGCTTTCTCCATGCGGAGGACAGCAGCGAGCTGTTCGAGCAGACCGCCGAAAAGGTGGTGCAGGCGCTGGAGGAGCTGAACTATACCGAAGGTTCCGATTGGGATACGGTCCGACTTACCGTGCACGATACAGTCGCAAAATACCTGCGCAAGAAGACGGGCCGCCGCCCCGTGGTTGTGCCCGTGATCATGGAGATCTAGCTCGACAGTCTGCACGGTTGCGCCGCCATCCCACATAAGAGCAGGCCCGG
>JAYTEU010000288.1:0-4910 GCA_043734985.1 Chthonomonadaceae bacterium | reverse complement strand
CGCTCCTTGTGGCGGCGGCTGGGGGAGACTACGGTCAGGGTGACGTCGGCGCGGTTGCGGCTCACTACGATCAGCGGGTCATAGATATACGGCCTGCGTGCGTCCCAGAGACCGGCGTGCTCGATCGCGCCCTCCGCATTCGGCCTTCGCCCCGGGCGACGCTCGTCGGCCGCGTAGGCGACAAGACTGATGACCTGGTCGTCCTTGGGAAAGCGCTTATCGATCTCGACCTCGGCGGTGAAGTAGCCGTCGTTGTCTCGCTGGAGCTCCCACTTCTTGCCGGTGCGGTTGTTTCGCGCCACGACTACGATGTTGATCTCGGGGGTAGGCGGCATGGGCAGGCGCGTAATGATCCGAACGAGCTGGCCCGGCTCGGCGATGCCCGGTTCGATGCGCGTGTTGGTAAACCGGAGGTAGCTTCCGTCGATCTTGGACGCGATATCTCCGTCCGCGGATTCCAGCCGGACCGGGTCGAGCCAGGCGGCCAGCGTCTTTTTGGAGCGTCCGCCCGACCTGAAGGTCTCCTCCTGCATCCAGTAGATATGCCCGACCCCGACGACGTCGCCGCGCTCGGGCGCAACCACCTTCAGCATCAAGGCGCCGGGCAGTTTTCGCTCTTCGACGACGACTTTCCGCTTCTGGCGCGGGCTGATCCCGAACAGAACCTGATCGACCGCCGCGCCTCCGAGGCTGATCGCTCCCTTGGTCAGCGGATTGGGATCAATCGCCGCCTCGGCGCTGGTGATCGCGCGGACGCCGGATCGGATGGGGTTCGCCACGAACTCGGCCGCCCCCCCGACAAAGCGCGTCACTCCTGTAAATACCTCCGCGACAAAGCCCTTGCCGCTGCGGTTTTGGAGATGCAGCAGGCGCTTAGGCACCGCCAGCGCGTACTCGCCCTCGTAGTCGGTGCGGGCATAGTCCACTACCTTGTTGTTATCGTCGTAGACTGCTACGTAGGCGTTGCGCATCGGCCGGCCGCGCGGGTCCAGCACCTTGCCGGAAGCCCAAACCAGCTCCTCCGCGCTCGCCGCCGATGACGCCATGCACAACCCGATCACGAGCGCACACCAACCAATGGCGCGGCGCGCGCGGACGAGCGGTCTCCCGATCGATAAATCTCGCAAGGGTATGTCCTCCGTAACTAAAAGGGGCAGTCGGCAGTCGGCAGTCGTGCATTGTGCCCGAAGGGCAACCGGCGCGTCTAGGGGAACCCGGCGCTGGCGAAGGGTTTACCTATCGCCCTCCGGGCATCCCGTCGCCAATTCGGTCGCCGTGGCATTCACTCGCTTGACGGCTTACCATAATAGACGCCGATGCTCGGCGTTTGTGACTCGAATCATCGAAGCAGGCCGCCGCAATTCCGTAGGGCGGCGCGGGACGACACCCAAAGTGTCCCATCGGGCGGGCCCGATCCTGAGATGAATGAATAGTAGACGCATGACGATGTGTTAATTACGAGGGTACCGCACCCTACAGTGATGCGGCCCGGATGATTGTATCTATTTCCAGTAGGGACTCTTGCTATCGTGCCACATCTTTTCCAGGTCTTCAATCCCTGTGAACCTTACCGTTTGCGTGGGCGTGACAAGATAGAAAGTTGGCGTAAGCGATAATCCGGTGGTGTCCGCGGTGGTCTTGTCGGTCGCGATGCGCTCCGTCATCTTCGGGTCGTCGAAATCCTTGCCGAAGCGCTTGACGTTGAGGCCAAGAGATTCGGCCCATGCGTCGAACTGGTCGCGCCCAAAACCGGGTTTGTCCATGTCGTCCTGGTGCTGGAAGATAAGGTCGTGCATCTGCCAAAACTTGCCCTGCTCGCCTGCAGCCTCGGTCGCGAGTGCAGACTGCAGCGCCCAGCTATGGTGCGGCAGCGGGAAGTTGCGATATGCAAAGCGGACACCGCCCTCCGGCGGAGACTTCAGCAGTTCATCCATTACCGGCATCGCCTTCTTGCAGTGGCTGCACTGGTAGTCGCCGAACTCGACCACGGCATATTTCGACTTCGGATCCCCTTTGAACTTGAGATACTTCGCGAGGATAATATCGCGTCTATTCACTTTGTCGACCTCGGGCGGGGGGGCAGGAGCCGAGGTGTGCGGACCACACACGCGAATTCGCGCTATGACGACCGGCGCGGCGACAAAGCCGAAACAGAGAATAATGAACGCCGAGACCCAGGCCAGCAGCTTTTGCTCGCCGTCCAGCCTGCGGCCCGCAATAAGCAGGTCGTACGAGGATAGCAGAAACATAAAAGTCACCAGCGCCGCGGAGCCGAAGCACCAGGGGCAGAATGAACACAGCTCGTAGAGCGCCGCGTTCTGGAGCCACCAGGATATCGCCACGGCGGACAGCGCTATGGCCCACACCCCCATATCCAGGCGTTTGAGTTCTGTATTGAGGGTCGCCAGGGCGTTGGTGTCGGCGCCTTCGGACGGCATGCGCGCGCCGTCGCTTTCCGGTACCATGACCTGGGAGAGGTTGCCTTCGGCCGGCCGGGCTGCGAAGGAAGTCTCCGCGCCTTCGACCGGCATCGCGGCGTCGCCGAAGTCAGCCGTAGGAAGACTATCGGTGTAGGCACGGCTCGATTCTGCCCGGCGGCGCGCCTTAAGCACGTTGTTCCGCACGAAACAGAGGCCCGCCACCGTGACATACATCCCGAGTCCGAAGAGTGAAGTGGGTATCGGCCCCAAGTGCCCATAGCTGCTCTTGATCGTCTTGGAGCAGTCGCCGCCAAGCTTGGCGCAGCCGATGTCCGCTTGAGGATGAAACTCCTCATAGGTCAAGACGATCGCCACGACGCATCCCGCCAGGGCGAGCAGCATCGTGAGGAAATTCGTAATCGTTCTCGTTGTCATGGTGTCCTTCATTATACACAACGTACACGCGCTCTGCAACAACCGGGCAGACAGCCTGCCACCGTATCTAATAACGGTAACTGGGCAAGCAATAATTCCCCGATGTTCCCGCGCCGCTCGGGAGACAGCCGGAGAGTCGGGAGGCAAGCGAGTTGCCCCTTCACGTTTCACGAGGGGGAGTTGGGACGGGCGGCTCAGTGGCGTGAATACCTGACGGATGCAGGAGTTCGCCCTTCACGTTTCACGAGGGGGGTTGGGACGAGCGGGAATTACGAAGGGGCGGCGTACGTACTAATTCCTGTTTGCAATGTGGGCTTAAGGTGGCAGGGCGAATGATCGGGATCATGAAAAACGTGGAAAGCGCGCTGCTCGCGCTGGCGCAGAATGTGCTCCGCTCCGTGCTGACGCTTTCCGGTATCGTTGTGGGCGTGGTTGCGATAGTGACACTGATCGGTATCCTGCAGGGAGTGAAGGCCGAAGTCGGCCGCCAGGTGGAAGGGCTGGGGGCGAACCTGGTCATCATCGTGCCCAGCAAGCTCGACGAAAACGGCCAGCCCAACGCCATGGCGATGCTCGGCAAATCGTCGCTCACGGATAAGGATGTAACCCTTCTAGGGCAGGCGCCGGGTATCGAGAAGGTCTCGCCGGTGCTCTTTGTTTCAGGCTCGGCAGAGAGAAAGATGCCGGATGGCAAGACGATCTCAACCGACGGGGCGCTCGTGGTAGCGACGAATCGCCAGGGCGTCGAAATGAACCCGGCCCCCCTGACCGCCGGGCGCTACTTCGCCGCGGACGGTTCGGACCAGAGGGTCTGCATGCTGGCGGACAAGCTGCGGGAAAAACTGTTTGAAAAAGAAGATCCGATCGGCAAGAAAGTCAGGATACAGGATAGAGACTGGACCGTTATCGGCGTCCTGGGCAAGACTTCGACCGAAGGGTCGCTGAGCAACCAGTTGATGGGACTCGGCAACCTTATCTACCTGCCGGAGCGCACGGCCCGGCGCGAGATTCCCAGCCTCCAGATCAACCGCATCGCACTGCGCACCGACTACAAGCACCCGGCGGACGACATGATCAATGCCATGACCGCCGCGCTGATGGTCTCCCACAAGAGCCGCGAGGATTTCGGCATTCTGACCTTGCGCAAAGGGCTCGCCATGGTGATCAAGCTGGTAGGAATGGCGCAGAACCTCCTCGTGCTTATCGCGACGATCTCGCTGTTTGTGGCGGGCATCGGCATCATGAACATCATGCTGGTGACCGTTACCGAGCGAACCCGGGAGATCGGAGTCCGCAAGACGGTGGGGGCGCGCCGGTCGGACATCTTCCTTCAGTTCCTGATAGAGGCCATGGTTCTATCCCTCCTCGGCGGCATCATCGGCATCGGCGTCTCCTCCGTGGTCTGCGCCCTGATCGGCCGCTTCACCGTCCTGCAGCCCATCATCACGCCCCCGGTCATCGGAATGGCCATGGCGGTCTGCACGGTCGTCGGCGTCGTCTTCGGCGTTACCCCCGCCGTCCGCGCCGCAAACCTCAACCCAATAGATGCCCTCCGCCACGAGTAAGCGAACCATCCGACTAATTCGTGCGGTTAGGTCACTGGAAGGAGGAACTAAAACCAAGCGCCTTGTGAGCGTCGTGTCCAGAATCGCGAAGCAAATCAGCGACCTCAGTTGGAAGATTTTCATCGATTTTGAACTTCATTGCGCCGTCAAGCCACAATTCGTTCGCGAGTAAGTTCGGCGGCATAGGCAAGGGCAGCGTCGATATCGGCGTCTGTGAGGACTGGGTAGCTGTGCAGTATTTCATCACGGCTCGCACGCGCTACCAAGTTATCAAGTATCGACGAAACTAAAACGCGCGTCCCCCGAATACAGGCCTTTCCATGGCATATTTGGGGATCGACTGTAACACGCTGCTGCCAAAGAGTCATGAACTGTTTCCTTCCCACATACAATTCTATAGAAAACAAATCCAGAGAACCACTCGGCTTGCCGTGTGGGTGAATGGATTTCCCGAAAGTCTCCGGGACAGGTCCGCAGTCCCGAAGACTTT
>JAYTEU010000287.1:0-2543 GCA_043734985.1 Chthonomonadaceae bacterium | reverse complement strand
TTCGGCCGCGGTCCAAGGGATGCCGGAGACTACACCGTTGCGGAAGACAAGACGATAACCTTCACCTACCGGCTCCTCTTTCACAAGGGCGACACAACGGCCGCGGGTATCGCCGACCAGTACGCCGCCTTCACCGATCCTCCGGACGTGAAGTTCAAGTAGCCGACGTTGTCATTCACTGCCGGAACTATCTCTCCGCATCGCGTTCCGGCAGAATTCGCGCTGCGCGGCGTTCAGCTTAGGCGATTTAGAAAGGCCGGCGAAAATGCGGTGCGCCTCTCTGCAGTGTCCGCAGGCACGGGCAGCGCGCGCCCTCCGGTACTCAAGCACCGCTCCCAGGCTCTGCTCCACAGGATCGGGACTCCTGGCCATGATAACTACCTGTGGGGAGCGGCGCTTTTCCTCGGCTGCCGTGTCGCTGTGTTTTTGCAGGCAGGCAAATCCCCCGAGTGCGATGCTCGCAAGAAACGCAGCGTAAACGCAGGGTCTGCTATGGATTCCGTGCAGTTGGTTCAATGAAAATCACTCTCCTTAACGAATTCGATCGGAGTGTCGCCGTACAAGAAGGCCGCCGGCATTTCGCCGGAACCGGGACGCTAGCGGTACAGGCCACGCTGAACTTGATGCCGGAACCGGTTTCGATACATCCGCGCTTCGGGCTGCGATGCCCGTAACTCCGCCGGCGCGGTCCCAGCGCCGTACCGGCGCTCGAAGTACGCGGTCCGCGCGTCCCGGTCCGGGCGGATCCTCTTCACGAAGTTGAGCCCATGGTTCCGGGCCGCGCGCCGCGGAATCGGCTCGCGCCGCGCCGCCGGCCAGGTCCACACCCGCGGCTTACTCGCCGGTCTATGGCTGGCCCGGCGCGCCGATTCATTTGTATACAAAGCCGACCACCTGGCTGCTGCTGTCGGAGATACTGCCGTTGGTGTTGAACACGATCTGATTTCCATAGAGGTCGAACGTATGACCGTTTTCGTCCGTCGCTGCCACAACGGCTTCTTCAATAGTTCCGTCAGGATTGGGGATGTGGTCAACCGTATATCCGACGTAGAAGTGGCCGGGCAGATATTGCGTCATGAATGCATTCGCTTTGACCGAAGTGGGCGCGAGTCCGACAGACAGACCGGCAATTAGGACGATTGCCGCGATCCAGCGTGTTACCAATCGGGCGATGCCGGATGGCGTGTAGGTAGCGATCAATTTCGGGTTCGTTTTTGTGTTGTGAATCATTTTCGTTCTCCTTCAGGCTCCGGGGTTTCCGGCAGCATGGTTTTGGGTGAGTGCATTCCGGCTAGCGTGATTACCAGCGGTATCGATGTGTTCGCAATCGTGCGCGAGGCCTTTTCTCTGCCGATTCCTTAAGGGCCGGCAAGGGATCGGTGTAGACGGCGTTCGGGAGCCTGTCAGGAAGCGGGTCATCCGTCGCGATGGAAGGTGCAGCGTCCACAGGCACGCCGCTGCTGCGAAGCTGTCGCAGAAGAGCTAGCGAGGCGCTCTTCAACTCCGGGACATCCCCGTTGGCGGCCTCGTTCAACTGGCATACATAGGGTGTCCATAGGTCCGCGCTCCCAGCATGCCTGCGCAGGGCGAACAGGAGCATGTCGGCGATGCGCGTACAGCGGTCCGGGTTCTCTGCAGCCGCGTAGAGCATCCCCAGCCAATGGGCATCCCAGAGTTCTAGAAGTGCAGCGGTCCGCGCCTGCCGGTCGGTCTCGGCGAGCGGCGACGGATCCAGAAGCCACTCCAGAAGAGTCGGGTCGCGCAGTCGATGGTAGAGCCTCGCCACATGCCCAGCCTTGTGCCAGCAGCCATCGTCCGAACAGGCATACGGAACGCGGATACTAGGCGCATGCACAGAGGGATCGCCTCGTCCACTCCCATGCATAAGCGTGGTAATATTCCGGTCATAATCCACTCCCTCGCGGGCAAGCAAAAAGGCGATATCGAGGTCGCCAGTGGACCCCAAGGGCATTGCTTCCTGCAGGCTCAGCCACTTCTCCCGCTCCTTCGCGGTCATCGCCGCCCTCTTCTCGACCGGATCGCCTGGAACCGAACAGCGAATAAACGCCTTTCTAAGCCAGGAATAAGCGGGCTCCGCCGTATTGAATCCGATTTCGCCGTCGCTGCACTGTCGTCGCCCCACAGCCTCGTCTCCTCTCCGCCGCATCCTATACGGCAACAGATGCGAATATCTTCGAGCCGACTAATCGATCGGCTCTTTTACTATTCAAGTTGAACCGCCGGGACCTCGAGAACCGATTTGCGGCGCTTCAACTCGTGAATAGGTACATGGTAACAACCTATCATTCACAAATCATTAGAGAAACTGGCCCAAACGGGCAAAAAACGCCGTTTATTCGCTTTTTGCGAAAATAATTTCAAAATATTTTCGCGAAAAGTGAGGTCGGACGGCGTGATTGCAAAGAAGGCACGGTTTAGCGTGCTGAGCGGACAGAGGATTTATCTCGCGCGGAGACGCGAAGGCGCAGAGAAATGCATAGAAATAGCGGAGAGGCGACCTATTTCGGATGGCCGCGCCGGCC
>JAYTEU010000286.1:0-3802 GCA_043734985.1 Chthonomonadaceae bacterium | reverse complement strand
GGCCAAGCTCGTTTTCCAGCATCGCGACGCCGCCCAGCAGCGGCATCCGCCCGGAGAGCCAGCGGGCGATTCGCGGCATCAGCTCGCGCAGGCCGCGCGCGCCGTAGCGGTGGACGCTCTCCGCGCCGTGCCGCTTGCCCAGGCCGATGACGCTCATCTTGGAGATCCCGCTCTCGATCTCGCCCCGGAAATCGGTATGCGCCTTGATACGGTTGATCAGGAGGACGGCGTCGGCGCCGAGCGCGTTCTTCTCCCAGTAGATCGGCTGCCCCGCGAAGTCTCCCGCATCCTCGCCGTCCAGCGTTCCGATTTGCTCCACGTCCATGGTGGCGCGAATCTCCGCGCCGACGGCCTCCGGCGTGATTCCGTAGCCGTGAAGGACCTCCGTCTGTCCCTCCGGGGTGGCGCCGCCGTGGCTGCCCATCGCCGGAACGATGAAGGGCTGCATCCCGAGCGCCCGCAGCTCCGAGATGGCCGACCGCACGGTAGCCACCAGATTGTCCAGCCCGCGACTGCCCACTCCCACGGCCACGGTCGAACCCTTGGCAAGGTCTTTGGCGCGGACCAGCGTGCGAACCGCCTCGCGAGTCTGCGCTTCGATCTCCGCGCCGGTGAGCGTGGGCGTGGCGAACTTCTGCTCCACGGTCCATACCTGCGGCAGGGGCACGTCGGGGTAAGTAAACGTGTCGATGTCGATGTCGATTATCATGTTGAAACTCCTTTGGTTCGCGGAAACCCAGCGTGGCTCCGCAGGGCGCGGACCTGGAGCCAGTGGTAATCGTTGTGCGCGACTATTCCTTCCAGCCAGGCTCCGAGCGTGAGACGGATCAGTGGGTTGGCGGGCGACTTCATTTTCAGCTTTGTCAGGTCCAGACCGTTTGCGGCGCGGATGCAGGCCGACGCGCGATCGAGCGCTTCCAGGAATTCCGGGCCGATTTCCGCGACCGGATCGCCGCTGGGCTGCGGGATGTAGATCGTGGGAACCGGAACCTGGAAGGGCGGGTTGGGACTGAGAAGGCGAATAAAAAAGCGGTCGAAGAGGCCGTATCGAGGGACCACTTCGGAGAGAGCGCCTTCCGTACGGGTGCGGGCTACGGTCTCCTCAAGCCGGGGCAGCCCCTGCCGCGCTACCGAGTTCAGGTGCTCGACAATGAGCGCCATGCTCCAGGTATTTCGGTCGGGCGACCAGAGCCACTGTTCGGCGGTCGTCGAGCGGAAGAGTTCGGACGCCTCATGCTTTAGCTTGAAGATATGCTCGGCCAAGCGCTGAAGGTCCGAGCGAAGAGCGGCAGTCGGATTGGCCGTCATAGGTAGGTTCCGATCAGAATCCGAGAAGACGGTCACTGCTGAAAGCCGATACGGCCGCCGGTTTTGTCGAGCCGTCCGCCGGTTTTACCGAGTCGGTCGCCGGTAATGTCGAGCCGTCCGCCGGTATTGTCGAGCCGGTCGCAAGCGCGGAAGCCTGCAGGGGCGCGCTCCGGTTTTGGGGTGACAAACCGGCGGCCTTTACGGACAGGACGGTGAGCGTTATAGGCTGCGAGACGCGGTCCAGCATCACTTGGGCGCTGTAGGCCGCGATCGCGTTGAGGACGATCGTGTAGACGCCGGGCTTTACGGCTGCTGTCGCCTTCAGTTCGATATCCGCCTCCTTTGTGCCGGATTGCACCGGTACCGCTACGGCTGTTACGCCGTCCGGCAGGCCAAGCACGTTCAGGGTAAACGCCTTATCAAAACCGGCCCGGCGCTCAAATTTGCCATGGATCTTGACGGACTGGCCAACGGTCAGGTCGGCGGCGGCGGCAGCAGGTTTCACGCTCACTTCGAACGGCAGCGACACCGCATAGAAGAGCGTATCCACGGGAGCCGGCTGGAGGCTCATTGCGCCGCCATTCCAGATTCGGTCGGTGGCGCGCGTCATCGTTTGGCTGACCTTCCGGCCGCCTATCTCGCCCATTCCCGTGATGTGGAGGGGGAAACCCGTGAGCGGCGCCCCTTCCGCGGCCGTCAGGACCACCAGGCCGCGCGCGACTCCGTCCGGCACGAGGACGCTGTTCGCGGTGACGCCGGAAGGCAGATCGACGGCGGTGAGCGTTACCGCGCCGTTCCAGCGATCGCGGTTCACCTGCACCTCGAACGCCGCGGAGCCGCCCTGCCCCACGGCGCGGGCGCGCGTATCGGCCGTGAGCGAAAAGCCCGGCGCGGGCGGGTTCTGGATCAGCAGTTGATAGACAAGGTCCGGCGAGTTGCCGCCATCCAGGTTTTTCAAGCGCAGTACATAGTCGCCGGCCTTGTCGAAGGTACGGTCGATATGGCTGTCCCGGCCGAGGCTGTCGTCGCTTTCCTCCAGCACGGTTCCCGCCGGGCCGTAGAGGGTGAGCAGCGGATCGCAGCGCGCGCCGCTCCTGTCCTGGCATTGGACGTCGATGGTGAACCGCTTGCCGGCGTCCGCGTGGAACTTGTAGTAGAACGGCGCGCCGTCCGGGCTGCCCGCGCGATAGAATCGGCCGTTGGCGACGCCCGGCGCCGATAGGGCAAGCGCATGCGCGGCGTCGGCGTTCGCGCCATCGGAGGTCACGACAGGCAGATCGGAGACGCCGACGATGATCCCGTTGCTGGAGACGCCCTCCGGACTATGGATGTGCGCAAGCCCGTAGGGCCGGTCCGCGGGGATGGTGACGGGAAACGACGCCGGTACGTTGACGCCAAATGCGGTGACGTTCGCGCTTTTCCCACGCGGCAAAGTGACCGGCAGCGTCCCCGTCAGCAGCGGCAGAACACCCAGGCTCAGCCGGTAGGCATGCGTGCCGCCGCCCGCTCCGGTGGAGGTGGAAAGCGTCACGAAGAAGCGGCCGGACTTCTTCGGCGTGTACACCAGAACAGGGTCCGGTCCGCCGAAGTCGTCGTTATTGGCTAACTCGGCGCCGTTGGCATCCGTGAGCGTGAGCAGAGAATCGAGCGGCGAGCCTGCCTGCGCCGCGACGACTTCGGCGACGAACGCCTTGCCGGCTTCCAGGTCCACGGCATAGGTATCGGTGTCGGAGGCGTCGCCGATGTGGCCGTTGATCGAGACCGGGAGCGTTACGCTTTGCGCCTGCGCCCTGCCGTTGTTCGGCTCCTTCTCCTCGATCTGGGGAAGCTCGCGGCCTACCATCCATTTGCCCGCGCTGCTCACGCCATAATCGGAGATCACGCGGAACGAATAGAGATCGTGGGGCGCGGTGCGATCGACCGTGAAGTCCGCGACGACGGAGGGTGCGTTGTCGTTGTCGATCGTCGGGGCGGGCAGCTTGGAAAAGTCGGGCGCGACTATCTTCGCCGAGACTCCCGGCTGGTCGAAGAGGATCTGCCTTGCATTACGGAAGCTCGTACCGGAGATGGTCACGCGCGTCGTAAGCCCAGCGCTTCCGCCGAGAGGATAGACCAGCCGCACTTCCGGCGGGTGTACCTGCGCGCTCGCGGGGCCCTCGCCGGTGACTAAACAGGCCGCCGTCAAAACGGCCAGGAGAGCAGCCCTCACCGGCTTCGCTGCTTCAATTCGCGTGTCCCAAAACTTCATCATTACCCCACGTCCGCACTGCTGTCAGGTTCGTCCCTGGTTACTGGTGCAGGATTGGACAGCGCCCGCGCTTTCTCCTGCGTTTGGGCGGTGGAACCACTTCCATCGAGAGACAGGAATATGCGAGCGGGTGGAGAATCTCCTGGTGTAGGGATACGGTCCGATTGCCTGCCCCGGTTTCCAGTAAGTCGCGATACCGCCGGTTGTCGATCTGCTGCCCTGGTTGTCTCAGGCGGAGCTGCGTCT
>JAYTEU010000285.1:0-5190 GCA_043734985.1 Chthonomonadaceae bacterium | reverse complement strand
TTGCGACAAGGTATACTCAGCATACTTTACTTAGTTGACCGATTTTGTCAACTATCCCAGGTGGTGAGCTTGTTGGAACGATTTGAGTTCGTTATTCGCACCTTCAATACGGCTGCGCTTCGGACGATGGCCCGGCGCATCGATAGGGTGGTCCTGGCCGGAGCCGCGTTGGCTCTTGTTGCCGCCTCCGGCTGCGGACCGAAGGGCGGTTCCACCGACGTCGCGGGCGTCACGACCGTGCATCTGGCCTTCTTTCCCAACGTTACCCACGCCGCGGCGCTGGTCGGTACGGGCCGGGGAACGTTCGCGCGGGCGCTGGGCGTGGGCATCAAGATCGAAGAGCAGGTGTTCAACGCCGGGCCGTCCGAGATCGAGGCGATTTTCGGCAATCAGGTGGATATCGGCTATATCGGTCCCGGTCCCGCCGTAAACGGCTTCCTGAAGTCGCGCGGAGCGGCATTGAAGGTAATAGCGGGCTCGTCCTCCGGCGGCTCCTCGCTGGTGGTGCGGAGCGACTCCGGTATCGCCGACATAAAAGGGCTCGCGGGCAAGCGAGTCGCGGTGCCGCAGACCGGAGGCACGCAGGATATCTCGCTCCGGCATGCGCTTCAGACGGCGGGCCTCACTTCGACGGATAAGGGCGGGTCGGTCAACGTGCTGCCCAACGCGCCCGCGGACACTCTTACGCTCTTCGTGAAGAAGGAGCTGGACGCCGCCTGGGTCACGGAGCCGTGGGTCTCGCGGCTCGTTAAGGAGGGGAACGGAAAGATACTCCAGGACGAGCGGGACCTGTGGCCCGGTAGAAAGTTCGCGACAACGGTCGTCATCGTTCGGTCGCAGTTCCTGAAGGAGCATCCCGATCTGGTCGCGAAGTTTCTGGAAGCGCATATCGATACTATCGACTGGATAGAGGGGCACCGGGACGAGGCGGCGACGATCGTCGCCGCGCGTCTGAAGTCGCTTTCGGGCAAGGCGCTGCCGCTTGATATACTCAAGACATCCCTGGAGCGTACCGACTTCACGTACGATCCGCTGCGGGAGACGGTTCTCACCTTTGCGGACTGGTCGAAAGCCCTCGGCTATCTGAAGGAAGATCGATCCGCGCTGGGCAGCCTGATCGACGTCCAGCCGCTCAATACCGCGCTCGCGAAACGAAACAAGCCGGCCTTGCCGTAGCCGGTCAATGCGGTCGGCACGGGCCGAAGGGAGTGATCCCACCTGAACACGCAAACACCTGAATACCCGAATATCCCGACCCCGCGCACCGTGGCCAGGAACGGCCACGCCTCGCATCCTTCGCCGATCACCGCGAAGCTGCGTTTGGAAGGGATCAATATGAGCTTCGCGTCCCGCCAGGGACGCGTGGAGGCTCTGAAGGACGTCGATCTCACCATCTATCCTGGGGAGTTCGTCTGCCTGGTGGGGCCTTCCGGATGCGGCAAGAGCACGCTGCTCAATATCCTCGCCGGGCTGATTCGCCCCGACAGCGGCGTCGCGCTCAAGGACGGCGCGCCCATCACTTCGCCCGGACCGGACCGCGCGGTGATCTTTCAGGAGGCGGCGCTTTTCCCCTGGCTGACGGCGGTTCAGAATGTCGAGTTCGCGCTCAAGAATGTCCGTGATAAGCGGGAGCGTCGGCAGAGGGCGATGGACCATCTGCTGACCGTGCATCTGGGCCGGTTCGCCTCCTCCTATCCGCACGAGCTTTCCGGCGGGATGCGGCAGCGGGTCGCCATCGCGCGGGCGCTGGCCCTCGACCCCGATGTGCTGCTGATGGACGAGCCGTTCGCCGCACTGGATGCACAGACGCGCGACCTGCTCATCGACGAGGTGCAGCGCATCTGGCTTGCAATGCGCAAGACGGTGGTCTTCGTGACGCATAACGTGCTGGAGGCCGTCACGCTGGCGGATCGCGTGGTCTGCATGGGCGCGCGGCCGGGCTGTATCAAAGAGGAGATTCCGGTGACGCTGGCCCGGCCGCGCGAGGTCGAGTCGCCGGATACCGCGCGGATCGCCAGGATCATCCTGGACAACCTGCAGGATGAGATCGCGAAGATCGCGCAGGAGGAGAGTGATTATGCGGAAGCGGATCGGGCGCGCAGCGGCGACACTAACGCCTGTCGCATTCTTCATCCTACTTCTGGCACTATGGGAGACGGGATTTAGGCTCAACTGGTGGAATACCTACCTTTTCCCCGGCCCCTCCGAGGTGTGGAGTTCTCTGCGGGCCGGAATTGCTGATGGGTCGCTCGTTATTGCCGCCAGAATCAGCCTTATCCGGCTGGTGGTGGCCTTCAGTATCGCCATGGTTCTGGGTACGCTGCTCGGCCTGCTGATCGGAACGGTTCCCCTGGTCCGGCGTGCGCTGGGTCCGCTGGCGCTGGGGCTCCAGACGCTTCCCTCCATCTGCTGGCTGCCGCTCGCCGTCATCTGGTTTGGACTGAGCGAGCGAGCGATCCTCTTCGTCACGCTGATGGGCGCGCTTCTGGCGATCACGATCTCGGTGAGCGACGGCATCCGGAACATCCCGCCGCTCTACCTCCGCGCCGGCCGCATGATGGGCGCAAAGGGTTTCCGCCTCTATCGCGACGTGATGCTCCCGGCCGCGTTCCCCTCCATCATCACCGGAGCGAAGCAGGGCTGGGCGTTCGCCTGGCGTTCGCTTATGGCGGGCGAGCTGCTCTCCGTCTCGACCGGCGCGCTCGGCCTCGGCCAGACCCTGATGCGCGGGCGAGACCTGAACGACATGAGCCTGGTGCTGGCGGTGATGGCCATCCTCGTCGCCATCGGCGTCGTCGCCGACCGCCTGGTCTTCGATCGGCTGGAACGGACCGTCCGGCACCGGTGGGGGCTTAGCTCGGCGTAGTTGGACAGGCGAACGGCGTGGGATTGTCCGAGAGACCCCGGACCCTTTCGGGGAAATCCTCGCCTGGTGAGAACACAATCGCCCAGGGGCACCTGGCCTTCGCGGACTCCGTTTTCAGTCTACGAAGGTGGACATTATGTCGTCACGAGCCGCGGACTTTAGTCCCACGGGCTATGCCGGACGCGAAGTTAGCGTATATGCCGTATGTGCTGTTCAATCCGCGATGGCTCCCAGCCGCCACTCTGCGCCGATTTTGTGCAGCTCGTAGAGGCCTGCCCCCGCGACGATGCGATAGACGGTCTTATCCACCACTTTGCCGCCGAACCAGTCCGCCTCCTTCCAGCGGTCCTGGACCGCCTCGACATCGTAGCGATACGCCCCCTGCCGAATGCTCTCCCCGCACGACGGAAGGTTCGACGGAATGAATTCTTGCGCTGTATGGCCTACGGTGTGCGACGGAAGGTGCGACGGAATGAATTCCTTCGCTGTATGGCCTGCGGCCGCGTGTCCTTCGGACACAAATCCGGCCAGTGCAGGGCTCTCGGGAGAGCGGAATGACCCTGGCTGTCCATCGGGCGGCTGCCGGGCGCTCGCCGGGCTGGGCTGGGGGGGCGTGGTCCGGGATGGGCTCGCTGGGGTTAGGGGCCGCCTCCAGAAGTGCGTGGGCACGCCGTGCGCGTTGAGCGAAACGTCCACCGGTTCGTTTGCGGTTCGCGTGAGAGCGGTGGTCCAGAGATCGATGCGCCGCTTCGGTCGCAGCATTGAGGCGCGGACGACCGCTCGATCGCCGTAGCGTTTGCGCAGGATGCCCAGCGCGGCCTCCAGCCGTTCGCACCGTTCGCGCAGGAAACCGTTGCCGTGCTCGTCCAGCAGGATAAGCTGCATGCCCGTGCCCGCTCCCAGCCCGCCTGCCGTCAGGCGAACCGCGAGCGCCGCCTGCTTCAGCCTCAGCCGCTGCAGCAGGCGCACGGCGACGCGAAGCAGCTCCTCGGGATCGCTCGTCGGCGCTTTCAGCCTCTCTTCGCTTCGGACCTCGGCTCCGTCTTCCAGGGAGATATCCAGGGTTAGGGACCGGCAGTAGTCGCTCCCCGCTTTTAGGCGCGGCGCGAGGCGTTCCGCGCAGTCCCGGAGCGCTTCGCAGAGCAGCGCCTCCTCGAAGATCTCCACCTCGAAGCGCAGCGTCTCCTCTAAAACGCGGGGTGGCCAGACGGGCCGGACGGGGTCGCCGTCCTCTCCCACCGCCAGCAGGCGCAGCCGGTGACCGGGCCCAGAGGTCACCCCGCGGCACTGCCTGTGCAGCTCGTGCGGCTTTATCCGCAGAATGTCACCAAGAGTGCGCACCCCCAGCTTCTCCAGCCGCCTCAGCAGCGCGCGGTCGAGGTTCGGCAGACGGTCCAGCGGTAGGTCGGAAAGGAAGGCGGCCTCCCGGCCGCTCTCCACCGTGAGGATTTCGGCTAGCGCGCGGATCGCGGCCTGACGGGCCACGATTTTGGAGGAGGCGAGCCCTGCCTTCGTGGGGGCGTTCACGAGACGTGCGATATCGCGCGCCAGAGCGCCGACACGCTCCGCCGCATCGCGCCCGCCGATCTCCGCAAAGCAGAGCTCCGGCAGGACCGGCTCCACTACCGAGCTCTCTATGGCGAGCAGATCCCAGATGCCGCGCGCGGCCTCCAGATAGCTCTCGCCATCGTAGGGCAGCAGGGTGATTGCCGGGCAGAGAGCACGCGCCCCGGACGCCCTCTGCCCGGCGTGGATGCCATACTGCTCCGCCTCCGCTGAGACGACCTGAAGCACGGCGTCGTCCCCGGTCAGCGCGAGCGGCTTTCCAGCGAGATCTGGGCGCCGCGCGCGTTCGCAGGCAATCCCAAAAGTGGGTATCAAAAAACAGACGATCGACATCCTGGCCTCATTGCACACGCACTGGTTAACGTGTATTTATGTGTTTATATGTCTACATAATGCCTATAATACTACACAAGTACGAAAATTGTCAACGGTAAAATTGCCGGGTGGAAAATTATCAACTGGCGTGCCGTCAGCCGCCAAGGTCATCCAGTTCTCTCGGCAATGCTCGTAATGAACACATTGCTATTCGTCTACTGTTCATTGCACTTAGGATCGGGCCGCCTGATGGGATATTCTGGTAGGGATGCCCCTTGTGGGTATCCAACCCGCTGGGCAGCCCCTTGTGGGTATCCAACCCGCTGGGCAGCCCCTTATGGGTATCCAACCCGCTGGGCAGCCCCTTGTGGGTATCCAACCCGCTGGGATGCCCCTTGTGGGTATCCAACCCGTTGGGATGCCCCTTGTGGGTATCCAACCCG
>JAYTEU010000284.1:0-3993 GCA_043734985.1 Chthonomonadaceae bacterium | reverse complement strand
CGGCGCGTGTTGGTCAGATCGGTCGCGTTGGCCGCAGTCGGCGCTAGCTGCTTTGCACCTCAAGCGGGGCGAACAAGCTTGATACCAACACGGACGATTCAGGCGCATCCACTGGAGTGACGATCATGTCCTCACCCAGGTTTGAAATGTCCCGATAGACGCCCTCTTTTGGCCTGCGATGCACCGTAACACAGCGTTCCCGGACGCCTACGACCCAATACTCCGCGATACCGGCGCGGGCATAGAGGCTCGCCTTGGTAGTAAGGTCATAATGCAGCGTGGTATCGGACACTTCGACGATCAGGCGAATCTCATCCGGCTTTGGGTAACGGTCGAACTGGCCGGCAGGGCGAACGAGAACGATCAGGTCCGGCATCGGCTCGTTCGTGGGATTGTCTTCCGGACGCACGTCTATCGACGTTTGCGATACGACAAACTCATCCCCGAACACCCCGAACAGCGTTCTCCAGCACAGCCGGACCACATTGGCGTGCGGCATGTTCTGGCCCATGCGATTGATGCTCCCTTCCACCAGCTCATACCGTCCATTGAGAAATCCGGCCTTTTCCAATTTCGCGCAGTCGTCGCGCGTCCAGCGTATTGCGGTAGGCGACGCTTCCGGAGTGTACGTGGGATATGCCATTGTTACTGCTCTTTCCATCGTGATATTCGGCCGAGAGTTCCTGAAATCAACCCGGGCCATGGCGCGCGACAGTTCCCGTGGGGCCATGGCCGGGCCTAACCCTCCGGCGTGTCGATGAGATGCTGAAGGCGCGCGCCAAGTTCGCTTGGAAACCGTGAGACCCGCACTCTCTCCACCGCGGACTCCATTCTAGCAAACGAAAATCCGTGAAGCGCAGCCGCCATACTTCGGTCCGTTCCGATCTACTACATTCGATGCTTTATCATAGCATCTTGGGATCAGAAAGGCAATTCGGAACGGAGCTGCCTTAGTACGACTCCAAACTTGCCGGGCCGATGAACGACCCGGCAGCGAGCGCTTCGCGCTGGTCGTCCTCCGGACGCAAATGCAAATACCAGCCCCCGATTACTAGGTAGCGATACTTAGGCTTGAGGTATTCGGGAAGAGACGATTGGATTGTGGCCGCCAACAGATCGAGGAACGGTTTCGCGCCCTACTGCGCTGAAGCATCCGGTATATCTTCGTATAGATCATGGAAATCTTAGCGCCGTGGGCAGGCAGGGTGGCTGCCGCGACACGCGGCGGAGTTTGCGAGGTAATTGTATGGCTCAAGCGGAAGCTGCCGGGTTGCTGGAGAAGCGGCCCTTACGCCCACGGCGATTGCGGCGCTGACCCCGGAGCAGATAGATGCGCTGGTCGCCCCGTGTGTCTTCCACGCGCCGAAGTCCCGAACGCTCCACGGCATGGCGCGAACGATCGTTGCGAAGCACAAAGGCGAGATGCCGTGCGACGAAGCCGTTCTGCTCAAATTCGCCGGAGTAGGGCCGAAGTGCGCGAACTTGGCGCTGGGAATCGGCTGTGGGCTGCCCCCGCATCGGCGTGGACATCCACGTGCACCGCGTCGTGAACCGCTGGGGATAGTTGCGGCCGATACTCCGGAAGACACGCTGGCCGCCCTGGAAGGACTTCTGCCGCATGATCTATCGATCGAAACGAATGAGCAGCAGGGCGCCGAGCAAGGGATCGTTTTCCAGGACTGTGATCTCGGTAAGGCGCTCCTCGCCATCCCAATCGATTAGAATCTCGTAGTACGGTCGCCTGTGAATAGAGCCATCGGCAAGTCGAATGATACGCTCGGCAGAGAACGCAGCGTCAAGTTGGCCCAGCAAGGCTGCCGGCAGAGATAGATCTCCGTCAAAACCTGTATCGACAATGAACTCGACGGAAACCGGACCGTTATGACCCGGGAGGGAGAGCAATATGCGTGGGAGATAGTCGCGAACGTAGCCGTGAATCACTTTTGCCGCGAGGGCCTTTGTAACGAATTAACTGTGCGGTACGCGAGCGAGTCGCACTCGGGATCGGGGCCGATCCTCATTACGACCAGTTTGCCGTCAATGGCATGTCGTTCCCGCATCTTCCTCTTTGCCTCCCGGAAATTCGCAGCAACGGCGTAGTCACCCGTTTCTACGTGGATGGCCACAAATTCGTTATTATGTTCCGGTTCGAGAAGCGCCTTCAGCTTAGCCTCGTAGATGGATTCAGCGCGATGTGCCAACTCTTCGAGATAACTGTCACTAACCGGAACGCTTGGGGCTGGCGTCGCCATTTGCCTATTCCTTTGTAAATGCGATCAGGACGACTCGATTGTACCACGTCCCCGATGATACATGAGGTCCGTCGAAGTCGGACCGAGAGAAGCCGCTCTATGCTTCGGACTCCTCAAGCGCGTACTCGATAGCCTGCTCCATTGTCATTGCGCCCCCCTCCGCCCAAGTAGTTGCGAATACTGTGTCACCCAATCGGACGCGGCGGAGTAGGAGCCGGAGAATGTTTCGGGAGCCATGTAGCGGGGAGTACCGGAGATGTTCCCCGTTTGCGCTTCGGTCTTGAGAACTCTCGCAAGCCCGAAGTCAGTCAGGCGGGGAATGCCGTCCTGGAGAAGAACGTTCTCCGGTTTCAGATCGCGGTGGGTGAGGCCAACGCGGTGCAGGTAATCCAGCCCGGCAAGGATGCCGTTGGCCATGGCAACTGCCGCTTCGGTGGATGACGCTTTTCCGCCTTCCGCCTGCATCTCATCATGCAGGCTGCCGCCCGCGATGTACTCGCTTGCAATCACCACCTGGCCGTCGTACACCTCGGCATTCAGCACGGGCACGATGTTGGGATGGCCGGATGCCTGGAGCCAGAGCGCCGCCTCCGCCCGCATCGCGTCGATTTCGTTTTCGGCGACCAGCGGCATCTTCAGCGCGACCTGCGTGGTGAGCAGCGTGGAGCGCATCTCCGCCAGCCAGACCTCGCCAAAGGCTCCTCGTCCAATAGTACGAACAAGCGTGTAGGGGCCAATAGTGTCGACTGGATGAAACATCTGCGCTTACGATCCCTCGCTCCTATAAACCAATGTGTTAAGGTCTTACGGCTACACTGACAGATCCATTCCAGCCTTACTTGCCCTGCAGCGTCTTTCGATGTACCAGCCACTCACTTCCGTCCACTCCCTTGACCGGCTTGTTCAACTTCAGGAATTGCTTTGGAGCGGGCCCACCGTTCAGCCCGAGGTGTACAGTCAGGCTGGAACCGGCTGCTGAGTAGATGCCGTGCGATGGCTTCTCACCTTTTCCTCCACCCATCGGGCTAAGTGTGATACGCTTCGGAGCAGCCTTGACGTCAAGAGTGATCGCCTCCTCCTTGCCCGTCGGCTTACCGTCCTTATCCAGCCAAATGAGCCGGTCCCCATGAATAAAGAAGCATGGCCCATCGAGAACCGGATTGCGGACGACTTGCCCTCCGGTCTGGTGCTCCATGCCGCCCGGTGAGACTTGCCAGAGGCCCTGGAACTGCTTGAGTTCAGATTGCGTGTCAACTTTCGCCTTTGGCATCTCGTCATCGGCTAGACATGGGGAAATCTGACTTAACATCATTGATGCCGCTAACAGGACCAACAGTGGTACTATCGCTCGCATGTTCAACCTCCATCTGCCTACAAAAAGATTTCGCGATACCAAATACTTGCTGAAGTATAACACATTCAAGAATCCCCTCTCTCACACAGCTCGTGAAGCCTCTCTACGAATATCGAGTGGCGCATGCTTTAGAACAAAGCGTGCCGTCAGTGTGGTTCTGAGGCAGATAGATTTCCTCACTATGTGTGTTAAGGAGGGGCCGATATTGTCGTCAGGATGGAACATCAGTGCTGTCTTCGCGATCTTCGCCGGGCAAATCGGCAATTCCTTCGGCGGCGCGTTTAGGGGAGGGTCATTCAGTTCTCGTGACGCGGGATTAAAATCCCGGTCTAGGTTTACAAAGTCCGCCTTCGCGGACTCAATCCGCAACCCGCGAAGGCGGGTTTG
>JAYTEU010000283.1:0-4268 GCA_043734985.1 Chthonomonadaceae bacterium | reverse complement strand
AGTCCGTCGCCCAAGTATTTGTCCACGATGCCGCCGTGCGCGCGAATGACGGTGTTCAACATCCCAAGATACCGGTTGAGCGCCACGATCGTTTGCGTCGGCGAAAGATGTTCCACCGTCTTGGTAAAGTTCTTCAAGTCCGCAAATAGGACGGTCACCTCCATCTCTCGGCCCTGACCACCACGCGCCGTCTCGTTCTTGAGGAGGAAATCAACCAGACGCGGGTCCTGGTACTGGCCCCAGAGGCCCATTACTTTGCGCCGCTCTCGCTCTTCCGACAGCGAGAGATAGCTCCCCATCAGTGTTCCGCACAATGCAAGTCCAATAATAGGCAGGGAGACGGGGAGCGCAAAGTGTGCGGCAGCGAACAGGATTGCCGAGATTGCCGTCCACAATATGGCCGTTCCTGCAATTGAGAGAGCTGCCCACAGCCATCGCAGCATCAGGAATGGCACGACACCGCAAACGCCGAGAAAGCATGACAACAGCCAGATCTGCCATTCTCGAGGTTCGCCAAGCGTTCTTCCGTGGATCATCGATTGTAGAATGGCGGCCTGGATCCTGACGCCTGGAACGAGCGGAAAACCGTTCGGACCAAACATCGGAACAGGGTGTTTGTCTGGATCGCCCTCGAACGAGGTGCCGATCAGGACCAACTTGTTACGAAAGCGATTGTCCGGTTCTACAGGCTGCGATACTAATTTCCGCATTGAAACAATCGTAATTGGCCAAGGACCGGGTTCGGGATTTGCGATACCGGGCGCATAGTCAATGAGAGCCGAATTATCTTCCCTGAGCCTGATACGAGCGTGTCCCGGCAGCTCCCACCACCCTTTGACGATACGGCTTTGTACCCCGTTACCGCGCTCCGCCACTCGGGCGGCCAGACTTACTTCATCAGGTTGGTTCGCCAACACCGGTTCGAACGCGGTAACCGATTCGCCGTTGCGGTGTAGATTCGCGAAACCAACGTGGTTATCGATGTTGGCCCAGTCGCCTTCCGGGATCACGCTTAGCAAACCATCCCAGGGTTGAACCCAATGTCCTTCCCTAAACTCCTTCGCCCAAACTATGTTATTCGCCTTACTGATGCTTGACAACAAGATCTCATCGTTGTCCGGTTCGTTTATGCGAGGCGCCTTTAGCCACTGCGCCGTTGTCTCCGGCTGAATCCGGTCGATTCCCACCGCTTTTGCACCGCTTACCCGCAAAATGTCCAGCGTCTTCGCGATGTACGGATTCCAGGCGATCGCGGGCATGTGCCAGGCAGTTTTGTCCTCGTTCTGGCCGACGCTGTATTCGTCGATCTCGATGATTGCGATGTCTGGATCTACTTTGGGCGGTATTTGACGCCAACTTCGCGCGTGAATGTCGTAACGGTTATCGCGCAGAAAGAAACGTATCCTGAGCCACCAGGCGTCCAGGCGGTCCGCGTGGCCAAAGGGACTGAGAGGATAGAGTACCGCCATTGCCATCAAGAACGACACCAGCCCTGCGATCAGGCGATTGCGCCGCCAGCGCGCGGGGAGACCGCCTGATTTTGCTTCGCGAGAGGTTTTCATTATATCAGGATGAGTCTACCGTAAATCTCGCCTGAAACACGGCAATGATCCTTGCATCGTATGGGCGGCTTGCCTTCATTTCGGTTTCCTGATAGAATAGGTGACAGGAACCTCCGTAATGTTCGGCAGCGTGTGACCCTTATCGGCCGTGAATGCCGCGCTTCCAAGGCGGTGACACGAACCTCCGTAATGTTCGGCAGCGTGCGACGATTGGCTCGACCTAATGACCTTTAGCCACCGGAACAACCGAATAGCAGTTATTTTACTGGCGGCCGGCTGCGCAAGTTTCGCAATTGCGGCTGGGGCGCAGCGGGCCATTCTTGATGCCGACACCGATCGACGGATACATTTGCCTCGCGCAAAGACGCAAATGCGCAAAGAAATTCGCAATGAGCAGAAGCAGGCTCAACGGCGTAATGCCTCTTGGACCGTACCTTTACGTTCGGGTATGCCTGCCGCGCCGTCGTCAGTCAAGCGGATTAGTTTTCTCAACGATATCGAGCCGATTTTGACGCGGGCGGGGTGCAATCAGGGTGCGTGCCACGGATCGCAGTTTGGGAAGGGCGGGTTCAAACTGTCGCTGGCCGCGTACGATCCGCAGTGGGACCATGAGAGCATCGTGCGCCAGTCCAGCGGTCGACGCATATCCCCGGCAGCTCCGCTTTCGAGCCTGGTCCTTCGCAAGGCGGCGCTGGAACTGCCACACTCCGGCGGCCTCAAAATCCCGCGCGGCTCCGGCGACTATGCCGTGATTGCTCGTTGGCTGCGGGAGGGCGCGCCCGGTCCCAATTCGGCCGATGCTCACATCACGGCGCTGGAAGCAACGCCTACGCGGAAAATCCTTCATCCCGGCGAGCAGGTCCAACTGACCGTGCGCGCTTGGTACAGCGACGGGACGGTCCGGGATGTCACGGCGCACACCCGCATCAATTCCCTTAACGACAAGATCGCCGCAGTCACGCCGGAGGGCAGAGCGTCCGCCCTCGACCATGGCGCGACCGCAATCATGCTCCGGTACGACGGCCTCGCGACCGTCTCACACGTCGTGGTGCCCTATGTCGCGGTTAGTCGCGCGGAACCGCAGCCGGTACGGAACTCGGGCGTCTCACGCAAAGGCGCAAAGGCGCAGAGAAACGCAAGGAGAGACGAGAGCCCACTCACGAATTCTCTCGTGGCAAGCAGACACGGCCATCGCACGCCACAGCCGACTCACCCACTCAGTGAAATGGCACCGTCCTTCATCGATAACCGGATCGCCGGCCAGTGGCGCGAGTTGGGATTGGAGCCTTCCGGCCCATGCACCGATTCGGAGTTCGTTCGGCGGGTTTCACTCGACATCATTGGGACGCTGCCATCCGCAGAGGAAGCACGGGAGTTTGCGACGGACACGACGCCGGGCAAGGATTCGCGCCTGATCGATCGGCTTCTCGCGCGGCCTGAGTACGCCGACTGCTGGGCCGAAAAGTGGGGCGACCTGCTGCGTAACAGCCGCACCACGCTTGGCGACAAGGCGATGTGGAGTTTCCGCAACTGGATACGAGACAGCCTGCTGCACAACCGCCCGTATGACCGCTTCGTCCACGATATGATCACGGCGCAGGGAGGCGCATTCTCGGAGCCCGCGTCCAACTACTACCGGACTGCACCAGCGCCGCTGGACGTCTCCGAGGCGACGGCACAGGTGTTTCTCGGCGTCCGGCTGCAGTGCGCCAAGTGCCATCATCACCCTTTCGAAAAGTGGAGCCAGAACGACTACTACCAGTTCGCCGCGTTCTTCGCTCGCGTGGGGGGCAAGGAGAACCGCGAGCCTGGCGGCGCGACAGTGGAGCCGACCGTTCGCCTGCTGTCCGAAGGCGAGATCCTTCACCCAAAAACGGGCGTGCGCATGACGCCCACGCCGCTTGCGCTCCAGGACGGCCCTGCCCTCTCGCCAAATGCAGCAGACCCCGATCTGACCGGCGACCGGCGCAAGCGTCTGGCGGACTGGCTCACCGGGCCGGACAACCGCCTGTTCGCAAAGATGGTCGTGAACCGCTACTGGGCTCATTTTCTGGGTCGCGGGATCGTCCAGCCGGTGGACGATATGCGGGTCACCAATCCGCCGTCAAACCCCGGTCTTCTCGATGCGCTCGCCGACGATTTCACGGCGCGCGGATCGGACTTGAAGCGGCTCATTGCCACGATATGCACCTCCCGCGCCTACCGGTTAAGCTCACGCCCCACCGCAGCAAACCGCGCGGACGCGGTATTTTTCAGCCACTTCCTGGAGCGGAGGCAGCCCGCGGAGGTTCTGCTGGACTCGATCGACATCGCTGCAGGAACTCACGAGAAGTACGCCGGCCTTCCGGTCGGCACGCGCGCCATCCAGCTTCCCGATGCTTCCGTCGCGTCCTCTTTTCTGGACACGTTCGGCCGGCCGCCGCGAAGTACATCCTGCGAATGCGAGCGCTCCGCTGAACCGAGTCTCAGCCAGTCGCTTCAACTGCTAAATGGCGAACTCGTTCAACGCAAGGTTACCGACCCCACCGGGCGCGCCGCGCTGCTCGCCGCCTCCGGGCGTACAGGCGCGCAGATCGTCGAGAGCCTCTACTATTCCGCCCTATCGCGTCCGCCCCGGTCAACCGAGCGACGGATGGCGGAGCGCGCGCTGGCAGCCGCCCCGAGCCTGCGGCAGGGCGCCGAGGATCTACTTTGGGCGTTGATCAA
>JAYTEU010000282.1:0-12760 GCA_043734985.1 Chthonomonadaceae bacterium | reverse complement strand
ACGAATCGTGGTCGCGTTGTACGCGAAAGCGCCGCGCTCTGTTTCAACTTTCAGTCGGGAGCGCCGCGCCGTGCACAGCCGTGGAGTTTTCGCGACCTCCTTCAATCCGCCAAGGCGTACAACCAGCGCCGTATACAGTATAATCAAGATTATCGCGACTGGCAGCGTGACCGGGATGCGGCAGTATCACAGGGCAAACCTGCTCCGAAGGAGCCTGCCGAAACTCCACAGGATGACGATCTGGAACCGTTCGTGGCGCTCTTTCGCGGCGAGATTCCCGCGTTTGTCCATGTGGGCCGCGCCGACGAAATCGTTAACGCTCTGAAACTGTTCCGGGACGAGCTCGACCTTCCGATGACACTCGTCGATGCGCCGGACAGCTTCCGCGTGATCGAGGAGATACGTAAGCGGGGCGTTTCGGTTGCGCTCGGCCCGGACGTTACCGCGCTCGATCGTGGGCGTCGGGTCAGCAACGCGGACCTGCTTGCTCGTGCAGGCGTCCCTGTGCTGTTTCAAAGCAGCTCCGCGTCCGGCGTGGCGTACCTTCGTCTAAACGCGGCGGAAGCGGTCCGCTCGGGCCTCGATCCGGTCGAAGCGATCCGCGCGCTCACGATCTACCCGGCTCGCGCCCTCAAAGTAGAAAGCAGGCTCGGGAGCATCGAGGCAGGCAAAGACGCCGATCTCGTCTTTCTGGATGGCGACCCGCTCAGCATGGTAAGCCGTGTGGAGCGCGTGATGGTGGATGGGAAGGTGGTATACGATGGGAAGTAGAGGAGAAGGGCAATCGGCAATCGGCATTCGGCAATCGGATGCAAGCGGGCAGTCGGCAGGTGGTAATCGGCAGTTGTTGAGCGGCATTGTGATTAGCGGTGATCCCGATCGACGGCATACCGGTCAAGACAAGCAGATCCTTACCAAAACCCGCTGGGCACATAAAGCAGTGGCTGTCGGTCTCAACCAACTGTTCCTTTGCGCCGCTGCTTGCGCCATACTGTTGAGCATTACAGGTTCCGCAATCGCCCAGCAGGGAGCGCAGTCGCCGCAAACATCGCAGCCGGGCCAAAACCAAACCGCGGTAGTCGCCGTAGCCCAGCCTGCCGCCGCACACTCGTCCGCACTGGCGAGCCTGGCCCTGAGTAACCGAACGCCGGAGCGCATAGCTGTCTCCACGCCCGCTCACCCGCTCACCCTGCCACCCGCTCGCCCTATCATTATCAAGGCAGGACGAATCCTAACCGTCACTCAGGGCACGATCGAAAACGGCGTTCTGGTGATCCGGGACGGCAAGATCGCCGCGATCGGCAAACAGGGCGAAGTTGCGCTTCCCGCGGATGCGGAGGTGATCGACGCGTCGGGAATGTGGGTGATGCCGGGCCAGATCGATCTGCATACGCATATCGGCAACAACTCTGGGCTTCACGACTACGTTCACTCGCTCAATCCGGCGTTCCACGTCTGGGAGTATATCGATCCCGACGACTCAAAAGTCAAAGATTCAATCGCCAGCGGCATCACGACTCTCCTTACGATTCCCGGCAGCGGCGGCAACAATTCGGGCTTCGGCGTCTTATGGAAGCTTGCGGGAGCGAAGCGCGAAGACTTGATCATTCGCAAGCTCGGCGCCATCAAGATCGCGCAGGCGTACAATCCGGAGCGAAAGGCGGGGGATCTGGGCCTGGGACGAATGGGAATGTGGTGGATGATCCGCGAGCAGTTCGATCGCGCTAAAAAGTATACGGCGAAGATGGACGCCGCAGACAATACGCCACACACTCCCGGATCGGAATCGGGCGTGCGCCACACGTCCCTGACAAAGTCGACCGGAGCGCCCGGAAGAGGCAAGGCCGCCGGCGGCGTAAGCATGGCCTCACTTGGCGCGGAAGGGGCAACAAAGACGGAACGCGCAGCGAAATCGGCAACGACATCAAAGCGCCGGCCTGCGCCGGAGAAGATCCTCGGCCTCGAACAGATGCGGACCGTGATGGAGCATAAGACGCCGGTCTTCGTCCATACGGCCGGAGCGCGCGATGTCATGGGTACGATGCGGCTGTTCCACGACGAGCTTAACCTGCCCGTCGTGATCTCGCACGGCGAGTTCGGCGGCCTGAAAGCGGCCGAGGAGGCAGCCAAGCGCAACATTCCCTGCAACATCGGCCCGCGCTTCTACGACTTCTCCTTCCAGACCTACGACCGCCGCTTCTACTCCATCCCGCAGGCGTACGTAGACGCGGGCGTTCAAAACATTTCGCTCAACACGGATTGTCCCGTGATCCCGGGAGACGACCTGTTCGTTCAGGGCACGATCTCGGTCCGAATGGGCATGGATGAGGATCTAGCGCTGCGCGCGCTCACCATCAACCCGGCACGGACGATCGGCATCGGCGACCGCGTCGGCAGCCTTGAAGTGGGGAAGGATGCGGACATCGTCATAAAGCGCGGCAGCCTGTTCGACCCGCGCAATCCCATCGAAAAGGTGCTCATCAACGGCAAGGTAGTCTATACGCACGGCCAGCGACGGCATGGCGCGGATGCCGGCCCCTCCGCCCCGCTGCCGCCTACCGAGGACGACGGCTGCGCCCGCGATCCCGAAATAGAGAGCTTCCTGAGCAGCCATGCACGCTGACAATCAATCAGATGTAACTCTGAAACCACGATTTGGCGGCGCAAAGCATTGTGTCCGAAGGACACGCGGCCGTAGGCCATACAGCGAAGGAATTCATTCCGTCGATCCTTCCGTTGCACGCGCGATCGATCCTTCCGGCACAAGGACCGTCACAGTTTCTGCCTTGCGCCTTTACTTCGTTTTCCTATTAGCGCTCGCGGCCCTGGCACTCTCGCCCGCGATTGCAAACACACAAACGCGATTGGACCCATTTGCCGAGAACATCGTCGCGATTCGGGCTCGTCGAATTGAGACCATTAGCCACGGCACGATCGAGGACGGCGTGATCGTCATTCGCGGTGGGAAGATCACGGCGGTCGGCGCGGACGCGAAGATACCCGTCGGTGCGCGCGTGCTCCAGACCGACACGGTCATGCCCGGCATAGTGGGCGCATATTCGCAGATGGGCGTCTCGTCCGGGACTGGAGCCGTCGCGCGCTCTGATCCACACCTGCGCGTTGCGGACGAACTGTACCCCTGGGACGAGAGCTACCATCGGCTCCTGCGCTCCGGCGTCACCACTTTAGCGCTTCTTCCCACGGGCCGCGGCTTTCCGGGCCAGGGCGCGATCGTACGCACCGAATCCGATTCTGCGGAGCATATGCTGCTGACCGCAAACGGTCCGCTCGCCATCGACTTCGCGCCGAATACGCAGACGATCGATCTTATCCGAACGACGCTTCAGGGCGCACGGCCACCCGCTCCCGCGCAGTCGCCTGCTCCTGAAACCGGCGCAAAGCCCGCAGCGGCAAGCGAGCCTGAAGCAGGCAGTGAGAACCAGATACGAGGCCAGCGCAGACGGCAGCCGGGCGCCGCGCCAAGGCAGGCTTCGACAAACGCGCCTCCCGACGTGCGGCGAGCGCCTGTAACGCGTGCGATCCTCGGCGAAACCTCTGCCATCATCACCTGTCCCGACGCCGCGTCCGTGTTGTATATTCTGCCCCTTCTCCAGCCTTACGATACGCTTAAGCCGTCGTTCGTGATAAGCACCGCAGAGACATTCCAGGTCACGAGCGCTCTCGGCGCTATCAAAGCGGGCGTGATCCTTCCCGCCGCACTGACTTTAGAGCCCCTCACGCGCAACCGGCTTAACATGCCCGCCATTTTTGCAAAGGCCGGAGCAAAGATCGCCCTTCGCCCGTTCGAGGACTCCCCGGAGGGCTACGCAACGCTCCGCTATCAAGTCGCCGAACTGGTCCATTACGGTCTGAACCGCGACATTGCTTTGCGAGCGATTACGCTGTCACCGGCCGAAATGCTCGGAGTTTCGGACCGATTGGGCAGTATCGACGTCGGCCGGGACGCCAGCCTCCTTCTCCTGGACGCCGACCCCCTCGAACCCGGCTCGCGCGTGCGAACGGTCCTGCTCGAAGGCCGCACGGTATTCGAAGATACAGCAAGGTGACCAAGTGAAACGATCGAACGAAGCCCAACGGAATTTCATGGAACAGGCTGTAATCCCAGACCAAAGCCGCTCCGAAATGAAGTGCCTTTTTAGCAAGATTAATTCCCCGGACCGAAGCCAATTGCCTGTTCATGTGAATTTCTTCGAGCCTTTGTGCCTTTGTGTGAAATCCTTTCTTGTCGCCTTTGCGCTTTTGCGCCTTTGCGCGAGCCGATGTTCCTTGAGCGTTTCACGATTAACTGGCGCTGTTTGCGCTGCGGCTCTACTTTGGCCGGTGTTGTCTCGGGCCCAAGCAGTCCCACCGGAAGATCCAAAACCCATAATTCAAAATCCAAAACCCGATACGCCGTCGGTGCGAGTGGCGATAGTGGGCGGGGACGTCTGGACGGTCACGAATGGAGTGATCCGCGGCGGAACGGTGCTGATTAAGGATGGAAAGATCGAGCAGGTCGGCGGCGCGGATTTAAGGCCGGCGCCCGACGCGACGATCGTGGATGCCCATGGCCTCGCCGTTGTCCCGGGCTTTATTGTAGCCAGCGCGCGAGTAACATCGCCTCCGACCGGTGGAAAGTTCAAGGACTCGCTGGACCCGTTTGCCCTGGCGATCGAGCTTGCAGCGGCTTCCGGAGTCACTACGACGTATCTGTCCGGTACGGACAATGGCCTGGGCACCTCCAATGCCGTGCTCAAGATGACGCGAGGAGACCTGACCGCTATGTTGGCAGCGGAGGGCGCAAGCAGCAATTTCAGTTCGGGCGGGGGCCGGTTTGCGCGGGCGAGCGGGCTTTCGGCCCGATGGAGTCTGCGCGATCAACTGCGCCGAGGCAAAGAGTATCTTGAAAAGCTGGCAGTCTTCGAGGCCGACAAAAAAGCGGGCAGGAAGACAACCGAGCCCAAAAAACCCGCCGACGCCGACCCGGTGCTCCCTTTGCTTAAGAAGGCGCGACCGGTTCGTATCACCGCTACAACGGTCGGCGAAATTCGGTGGGCGCTCTCTCTGGTCGATGAGTTCGGCGTTCGGGAGGTAATCTCGCCGGCGACCGAAGCCTGGATCATCGCGGACGAGATCGCCAAGCGCAACGCGCTTCTCATCATCACGGCGCGCGACCGGGACGAGCCGGACGAACGGCGCAACGCCGCCTCCGGCGCAAATGCCGATGCGGCGGGCATCCTCCAGAAAGCCGGCGTGAAGTTCGCCGTCGTCCCGAGCGACAATAGCTTCTCCGTGGGCGGCGAGCTTGGCCGCGACCTGCTCAACTATCCGCTTGAGGCGGCATTTGCAATGCGAGGGGGCGCGGACGCTCAGACCGCCCTGGAATCGATCACGCTTACTCCCGCGAAGATTCTTGGAATGGAGAAGCGCATCGGCAGCCTTGAGCCCGGTAAGGACGCGGACATCCTTCTGATGAGCGGCGAACCGCTCGACTATCGCAGCTTCGTCGAAAAGACCTTCATTAACGGCAAGCTCTATTACGACCGATCCAAATCCACATTCTTCGATAGAATCCATGCTCAAAAGGGCGTTCCCACCGCACCGGCGCCATGAGTGCGTTTCACAACGTGACCCAGTACGCCGCTCGCGCCGCCATACCTGATATGAGGCACTATGATCCGCCTGTTAATGTGCTTTCTCATCTGCGTGCGTGTGGCGATGTGTAGTTCCGCAGCGCTTGCCGACGACACGCTTCCGCTGAAACTGACATCCCGTAACATTCACGACGTGGCCCTCCATGTGAACGACGATGGGGCCGTCGAACTTCAGACCACCGGCACAGATCCCTACCTGTTTACAGAGCCGGTTTCTCGCGGGTTCGATCCACGCCTGCATCGCATGCTCTCCTTCCAGTACTTCAGCGCTACCGGCGTCAACCAATTCCAGGTCTTCGTCCTGCCGCCGCTGAGCGAAGCCAACAGCATCATGGCTGCGGGCCTCAGCATCAGCGAGGGTTGGACGCAGTACTCCATCGATCTAAAGCCAATTCTGGATCGCAACGGCGGCAAGGCGGAATCGTTACGGCTGGATTTTGGTACGCAGCACGGAAAGACGATACAGATTCGCGGCCTCTGTCTCCGATCTATGTCCGAGGCAGAGAAACGACTGGAAGCGCGCGGAGCGGTCCAGTTGGCACAGCAGAAACGGACCGAAGCGAGACTGCGCTCCTATTTGGCTCAAGGATACTCCTGCAAGGTAACATCGGTTTCCGTGACTTCCACGCATGTTCGTGTAGAGGGAAGTGCACCGCGTTCGGATAACTGGCGTCTCGCTGAGACGCCGCTCTACGGTGATATTGTGGACGGGCGAGACGTTCTCCCGGCCGCGTCGATACACCCCAATGCGTCCGGACACTTTGCCGTGCAATTGGACCGTTTTCGCCGCGATGGGGACCGAGTATGGGACCGCCTGCTTTCCGGCTGGGCAATCGTAAATGCAGCGCACCGCGGACCACAACTCTTCTCGCATCTTCGCTATGCCGATACGATTCAAAGCCGGGCCAATCTCCCGGAAGCGAAGCTGAGGAACAAAAAGGGTCTGGGAGGTTTTGGAACGGACCGGCCGCAGAGCGACATCGAGGATCTCGGCATTTCGGCGGTGACGGTCAACATTGTCCTGAATAGCTTCATGCAGGCGCATCCCGGCCCTGGAAGGACGCCCTCCACCTACTGCGGGCGCACCTGGTACACCGAAGATCGAGCCGTCGCGCAGATGGACCGGACCATGATCGCCGCCGCGCGCCACAATCTGGTGGTCTCCGCGATCGTACTGCTCGGCCAGCCTGGGAACGCGACAGACGGAGAGTTTGTCCGCACCGTGGCCTATCCCGACGCAGACCCGTCCGGCATCTTCGTTATGCCTGCGGTAACCGGTGAAGCCGGGCTTTCAGCCTATGCTGCCGCGCTCGACTTCCTGGCGCAGCGCTATAGCCGGCCGGACGGTCAGTACGGTCGCATACATCACTGGATCATGCACAACGAGATAAACGCCGGCTGGGTCTGGACCAACGCGGGCGAAAAGAGCGTCCTGAGGTACATGGATCTGTACCAGCGCTCGATGCGAACTGCCTACCTTATCGCCCGTCAGTACGATCCCCATGCGCGCGTCTTTATCTCGCTGGAGCACCATTGGAACGAGAAGTCGGCCGCACGTCTTTATGCGGGCGAGGAGATGCTGGAGATTCTCGCGGACTATTCGCGCGCCGAAGGCGATTTCGATTGGTCGGTGGCATTCCATCCCTACCCACAGAGTCTCTTCGAACCTCGTGTATGGCTCGATACCGAACCGACATTCAGCTTCAGCACCCCAAAGATCACTTTCAAAAACCTCGAAGTTCTGGACGCCTGGATGAAACGGCCGAAGATGCGTTATCTCGGCACGCGGCTTCGCAAGGTGCATCTCTCAGAGCAGGGACTGAACTCCAAGGGTTACTCCGAAATGGCCCTCCGAGAACAGGCGGCCGGTATGGCCTATGCGTGGAACAAGCTGAAGGTGCTGGAGTCCATCGAGATGTTCCACTATCACAACTGGGTGGATAATCGCGGCGAGGGTGGCCTCCAAATCGGCTTGCGAAAGTTCCCGGATGACCGCGACGACCCACTCGGCAAAAAGCCCATCTGGACCGTCTACCAGTCGCTAGGAACGAAAATGGAAGACGAAGCCAACGCCTTCGCGCTCCCGATCCTAGACATAAAGAGCTGGTCCGAAGTACACTACACTGGCGCAATTCGTTGAAACGCGTTATCCCGCATGAAAGGATCCAAAGCAGTGAGCCAACCAGTTATGGAGCCGGTGGCAGCGCCCACCGAAGCCGCTCCCAATGGGCGGCGACTCGTCCGCACCGCGACCGATCTGGTTCCGCTGGGCAAGGAGGGTCCCCTGATTTGCAGATTAGGGCTGGGGACGGGGAGCGATGGCGGCAATGTGCAGAGGGCGCTCGGAACGGAAGGCTTTAACCGGCTCGTCCGGTACGCATACGAGCGCGGTATCACGTTTTTCGATACCGCCGACCAGTACAAGACCCACTCTTTCGTCCGTGACGCCGTGAAGGGCCTGCCCAGGGAGGACCTCTGGATTCAGACTAAGATGGCCTGGGATTCTCCCGCGCCGCCGGAGCGACCACTGGAGGTCCTCGAACGGTTTCTGCGGGAGCTTGGGATGGACTACATCGACAGCCTGCTGATCCACTGCGCGACGGCGGCGGATTGGGATGAGCAGCTTCGCCCCATGATGGACGCCTTCTCAGAGGCGAAGAAGCGCGGGCTCATTCGATATCACGGCGTTTCATGCCACGGATTGCCTGCTCTGCGACGGGCCGTACACTGCGACTGGATAGAGGTTCATTTGGCACGCGTCAATCCGCAGGGGGAGCATATCGACGGCGTGGACGGGACCTGGGGTGAGCCCGGAAACGTTCCGGAGGCGATGCGCGAGATCGAAGCGATGCACGCCAAGGGGCGCGGCGTAATTGGCATGAAAATGATCGGAGGCGGCCACTTCGTCGAACCAACAGAGCGGGAACGCGCCCTCCAGTACGCAATGAACTGTGGCTTTGTAGATTCCGTGGTCGTAGGATTCGCCTCCACATTCGAAGTCGATGAAGCTATCCAACGCATGAATCGAGCCCTGGGCGTATAGTGGACACACTACATTACGCAGCGGAAAAACTCGCCTTGCTGAAGAGCCTGGCGCTCTTCATACCACTTCCCGATGACGATCTGGCAGCCCTCGCGGAAATAGTCCATTTAAGGCGATACAATCCGTCCGACGCAGATCACGGCGCGATCTTCACCGACCGTGACAGTGGCGACAGCATGTTCTTTGTGGTCTCCGGCAAGATCGCTATACATCTCACCAACGCGGGCGGAACGCGAATACTGCTGGACTCGGTCGATGCCGGTGGCTTCTTCGGCGAGGTCGCGATGCTGGGCGATGGACGCCGATCCGCGGGTGCGCAGGCCCTCGAACCCTCCGTTCTTCTGGAAGCCAGGCGCGCCGACCTTATGCCCGTACTGCACATCCACCCCGACATTATGCTCGCCATGTTCCGGGACACCGCGCGCCGTCTTGCCCAAAGCAGCAACAGTCTCCGTAAGACTACAGTCCGCAATCCCAACGACATCATTCGCGATGAGTTTTCACGTGCCGAGAAGGTCGTTCTTGCCGTCGCGCGGTTCTGCGGCAGCCCTATGTTCCTCTATCTGGGCGCCCTTGTACTTGTCTCGTGGATTGCAATTGACCGGGCGCGCGGCATCAATCCCTTCGAGGGTATCGCGTTCAACATCCTGACGCTGCTCGTGGCGCTCGTCTCCATCACGGTATCCTGTATCGTCCTCCATAGCCAGACGCTTCAGGCCGACGCAGACCGCGACCGCAACAATGCCGCGACCGATGCCAACCTGAAGAACGAGACCGCGATCCTCCACCTGCACGAAAAGGTCGACGACATCGACGCCGAACTCCGCCGCCGCCTGCCCGACACGGAAAAGTAGCCGTGGTCCTCGTGGTTATCTGCCTGAGAGCTAACTTTTCGCGGCTGTGGCCCCGTCAGAAACAATGGATCGACCACAATCCGCTGATGTGGGATGTGGCTTATCTGCTTCACCGTTGCCCTTGCGAAAGGAACCCGACAATGCCGCGGCTTTTATGTCTCTCTCCCAATAGGTTCGCTTCCGTACTGCCTGTGGTGGTGGCGCTGTGTCTGTTCGCGGTCGGCGCTTCGGCTTGCGCGCAGGGTACAGCGCTGCCACCGGTTCCGCAGCCTGCTTTCCCCAAACTGTTTCCAAAGTACACGGGTGTCAACGGATACGAAGATATCGTGATGGCAGCGGATCTGCTCCTGGGCAATCCCATGGTCCAAGTCGCACAGAATCCGGACGCGACGCTCAAGGACATGCGGCGCGCGCTGGACGACCCGAACATCGACCGCGCGCTCCAGCTCGTTCGGAACGGTCTGAACAAACCGGTACAGTCGCCGCGCGATCCCGACAAGCTGGACGAAAACACGCTTCTCCCGGAATACAGCGGAATTCGCGAGCTTGGCAGGCTCATCGCAGTTCAGGAGTACGTGTTCCTGGCGGACGGCCAGGTGCCACGCGCAATCGACGCCATGCGCGAAGGGCTTAGGCTAGGCTACATAATCCAGGGGGAGACGCTTCTGAGCGGGCTTGTGGGAATCGCGATCGATAGCATGGTCCTTGAGAAATTCGCGGGCCATTTCGATCAGTTGGCGCTTCGAGACTGCGCCAATCTGATCGCTCTGGCACAGGAGTGGCTGAAGATGCCGAGCCGCATGGAGGTGGTGCTGACGATGGAGCATCAATCGATGCTGAACATGCTCAGCGGCTGGAAGGACGACCCCGAGCGCCTGCGCGCCGTCGTGAAGATGATGCAGCCCAAGGATGCGCCCACCTCCGATAGCGATCTCGCCGCCCTCGAACTGAGCGCATACGTCAATTCCCAGGGCGCGGCCATACCCGCCATGCTCGACCAGACTCGCGCCATCGCGGATACGCAGGATCGGGTGTTGATCGAGGAGACGCGCAAACCGGCCTGGCAGCGGAAACCCTTTCGACAGTTAGAGACGCGCGGCACGATGGCCTCCAGGCTGTATGGTTTAGTCAGCCCGACCTATTCGCCGGCACTGGGCAAATTCGACGCGGAAGCGGCCCGGATTCACCTGCTCGGCATTCACGCGGCGATTCGCAAGTTCCGGTGGGAGAACAATCGCCTCCCGACCAGCCTGTCCGAACTGAAACTTCCCGTGCTCTCCACCGATCCCTTTACAGGTGCTCCGCTGGTCTATAAAGTATCCGGCGCAAACTATGAGCTAAACAGCGCGGGACCGAGCGGCGGAGACGCCACCGCCGGAAACGGACCGGTCTACCTACCAAGAAAGACCAATTGATGTGAGACTGCTCGCTGCTGAAACCGCACAAAGGGCCGCTCAGATGAAAATCGGCAGAAGGCAGGGCACATTCGCCTTTACGTGGCTTTTGATTGCGGGAGTGACCGCTGCGGGTTTCGCCCTTCACTTCTCGCAGCCCGATCATCTCCTGCTGTCGGTCGCGAAGCGTGTTGTCGGAGCAGATTGCAGTCAGGATGCCTGCCGCGCGATTACCGAATGCAAGGTTGTATCGGTGGATCAGCCGGATTGGATCAATGCGCACAACGTTCCGGAATGGCGCCTTTCCAACACAAAGACCGGGCATGTCGATATCCGTAGTCTGCCCAATTGCCCCTATGGGACTCACACCGGCATCGATACATCGCCGGACGGCAGCAAAGTGCTGTGTTATTCGAGCAGCCCCAATGACCGACCCGCTTCTCTGGTGGACATGCAAACCGGTCGGTTCTCGCTCTGGACGCCGTCTGACGACGTCTACCACTATCCTGTACTATGGATGCCCGACAGTCGGCGCTGGCTCTCACTGGCAACTGTGCCGCAAGGATTTGTCACTGTCTATCACGCGGAAACGCCAAACGCGCCCGATCGTATACCATTTCCAGAGTTTCGCTCGGCAGTTTGGAAGGATTTCGAGGTCGCCGGCCAGGATCGGCTCTATGTGACGGAGAGTTTCTGTTCGGACAAATCAGGCAGAAGTGCGACTTTTACGGAGTATCGCCTTGGCGCACAAGTGGAGCGCATCGCCTTACACGTCGTCCAACCGCCATTTGACGTGGAGAGTTATCGCTTCACTATTAGCCCTCGCGACGACCGTATCGCATGGACTTGTACGGAGCGACGGCAGCCCGGCTTCGCGCAACTCCTCCATCGAATCCTGCCGCACTGGTCCGTACCGATGAATGAGATTGTCAGTCTCTGGACTAGCGATCTCGACGGCAAAGACTGGCGGGAGATCGGGCATATATCATCGACGGTCGGTGAAAATGCAAGCCTGGGATTCGCGTGGCTGCCGAACGGCCGGCAAATAAGCTTTGTCCATGAGGGTGTCCTATATATCGTCGCGGACGGAACTCAACAACCGGGTGAAGTCAATTAGAGTCTTTATTTACTCGCCCCGCCGGAGCAAACCGTTTGTAGTCCGCAACAGAATGCGGGCTAACGAAATGTGCGGACCAACGAACACGCACACGGTGTTCTGCCGCCCATGCGCGGCCAGATCGAAGCTGTGCTGCCTCAACCTTGCTGCGTATCTGCTCCTGGCGGATGTGGCTAACACTGATACAAATCGCATGAACGCTCATAAGCACGACCCCGAGCAGAAACGTTGCCGCTCCGAATGCTGTGCTGCTCTTCATGTTACGTATTTTCATCATTCCCATGGAGGCGCTTCGCGCAATGTCTGTTCTAACTCGCGCCGAAGTTCCTCGCGATCCGGCAGATAGAGTTGATACTTTTGAACGAAGAGTTGGCTGTTCATTTGGTAGGTGGCATATTCGACGAGCAATTCGTCCTTGTCCTTCGTGAGAATTATGCCGATAGGCGGCTGATCGCCGTCAACATTTTGCTCGTTGGCAAAGTAGCCCATGTACATATTCCTCTGTCCGATATTGTGGTGCTGTACATCGCCTGCTGCTTATAGAAACCACGCTCTTGCGCATCGTCGATCTTAAGGAGCTCTACAATGTGCGACCAGCTTAATTCGTGCGACAGTGTCGCACGAATTGGGAACGCTAAATAGAATTGTCTAAACCGTATTAGATTGCTCCGACTAAATCCCTTGCCAAGCCGAAGACT
>JAYTEU010000281.1:0-6635 GCA_043734985.1 Chthonomonadaceae bacterium | reverse complement strand
CTGGCGAAGCTGCTCCGGCCCCTGGAGCGAGTAGTTGACCAGATAGCTCGTCAGCTCCTGGTAAGGCACATTCGACGCGCCTTCGATCCCGGCACGGATCGCGGCGAGGTCGGCGGAAGGAGTGGTCTTCGCCAGATAGGCAAGCGCCGCCTTGCCCATCATCTCGCCGGAGCCGGGCGTTACGTAGCCCATCTGCCCGGGTCCGCCGTCCGCGCCGGAGGTCTGGTAGAACGTTCCACCAATCGCGACCAGTCTTGCCGCCAGCCGGGACTTCGTCGGTTCATCGCCCGGACTATCGAGTGTGGCCGTCACGGCGGTAAAGAGTGCGGCCAGCTCCTTGTACTGTTGGTCGCGAGATCCGTTGGCCTTATGCCCGTTGGCAATGAAGAGCGCCTGGCTGGAGTAGCGATTGGCGGCCTCGACCGTTGCATTCGGCTCTGGACGGGTAAGCATGGTAAGCCAGGCCGCATTGACGCCGGTTCGAATGGGCGGATTCCACACCCACCACTGCCACGCCGCGCGCCCAGCCCAGGCACGAACCGCCGGGTGAGGATCGCGATTCATCGCCCGGTCGAATAGAACAGCCAGGCGAGTCCAATCGACCGTGGACTTCGGCATCACCGCGTCGGCCCGCATCCCCAGCGCCTGCGCGACCTGCGCTCGCGCATCGTCGCCGCCGTGATCGAGGATCGCATACGCCTTTTCCCAGCCGTTATCGTCCAGCAGGGATTGGCGAAATGCCCAGGTCGCCGCATCGCGAACCATCTTCACGCGGTCGGAGAGCACCGAAGTTATTGCGGGCACTCCCAGCGCGCTATGGCAGGTTCCAAGCCCTACCATCGCCCAGTACCGGACGAGCGGACTGGCATGGCGCGCGGCTCCGATCAAAAGGTCGAAATTCTTCGGGTCGCCGGCGAGGGCCATCGCTTGGACACGGCGGATTGTTGCCGGGAGCGATTCTCCGGGCTTAGAGACGTAGTCTGCGCGGTTTACTATGGTCGGCGTTGCGCGGTAGAGTCTGGCCAGCGCATGCAGCGAGTAGGCCGAAGTGACAAACCCGGTCTGCGCCGCCTTGTTCCAGCGTCCGGCCACATCCTGCATAGCAAGGAGGGCCTTCACGGCCTTTGCAACGGCAGGATCGTCTTTAGTTCGACCGATGCTCGTCAACGCGGTGATGGCAAGCGCCGTGGGCGACGGGTCGGAAGCGCTATCGCCAGGCTTCCAGGTCTTGCCGCCGTCCGCGGATGCGCCGGGACCGAAGCCCCACGATCCATCGGCGTTCTGGATCGCCCGTAACCGCGCTTCGTCCTCCGCAACCTGCTTCTCGACCCGCGTGATGAACGTGTCGATCGCGGCGGGATCGGCTTTATTCGGAAGGCCCAGGGTACGCTCGCGGTCGCTCGCGCGCTGAGACTCCGCCAGGTACCGCTTGACGCGGAAGAGACGGCCGAAAAAGTCGAGCCGAACCGCAACATCGTCGGTATAGACCGGCTTCACGTCCAGCATTCGGCGCGCTCGGTCTTCCAGGGCACGAAAGTATTTCGGGTCGTCGCTCGATTCCCAGGCCGTTTTCAGTATCTCGGCGGCAAAGAGGAGCACGATAGCCTGCCCAACATTAGAGCCCGGCCCCGCGGCGTTGATCCCGCCGGGATCGCTGGTTTGAAGGACATAGTTCGCGGTTCGGATCTGCTGCTTGGAGTGGAGGCGCGAGGGCTTAAGGATACGCTCGGCATTGACGATATTGTAACCGGCTGCGCGAGTGCCGGCGGGACCGTCGCCAATATCCAGCGGAGCCAGGCTGGTGTTGTTCGCGGCATCCTTCAGTACGTTGGTCGGGCGCAGGCACTCGTACATCACGTCGATCATATGGCGGTAGCTAAGTGAATTCTCCAGGCGATATCCGAGCGCGATAGGGACCGCGGGACCCCACACGCCCGATTGCGTGTGGCAGCTCATGCACTGCGTGCCTAGCAGGTTCCCCGAGTCCCGGATGCGCCGCTCGACGCTCGCCCCGCGAGGCCGGTTGGTCAGCCACGCATCGACCTGCCCGATCTGCTGATACATCCCCTGTCGGATCGCCATCTTCGGATCGGTGTACGGCCCTGGTGGCACGGTCCTGAGCTGAAGCTGATAGCCGGGCGCATTGGCTTCGACGCGCAGAAGGTAACTCTCTCCAGGTTTCATCAGGCGCGAAATGTTGGTTCGATGCGGCTCGTCCTGCTGGTGGATACGCTCGTTCGCGCTTCGCCCGTCGATAAACTCTTCGAGCAGCGGCGGAGCGCCCGGTTTAGTCGTCCAGTGGTAGCATCGAATCTGCGCCGCCACGGATTGGCCCAACAGACCAAGCTGCGCGGTAAGCAGGCTGGAAACATTACCCTTGTAGTCGATCCGAAACCAGTCATCGCCCGAATGACCGACAAGCCCATTGTCGAAGAACTCGACGTCGTCCGCTCCGCCGGTGATCTCCCAGGTCCGGATATCATCGCCGGCCGTGACCGAAATCGGCTGAGCTTGCTCAGGCGTGTCGTTCGGTTCACACTCGACAATGGTGTGCTGAGCCTCCTGCTCGCGCGCGTTGCCCACATTGACCGGTCGAACCAATATGGAGACGGGTGCGGCCAGTCCGGCGGGCCAGGGAGTGTGTCCGGGCAGGGCGGAGAGGCGAGGCGCTCCACCCTTTTCACGCCAGCGCGTCCCCTGCTCGCCGATAGGTATCTCGTCGACGATCGGCTTGAGCTTGAGCGTATACCGGCCGGACTGCGGTGCGCGATAGATCAGATAGACGTCGCCATCCAGCGCGCTAAGCGTCTTTCGCCAGTTGGCTGTCGGGCGTGTGTAGAGGGCCTGTGGGTTGTCCGATGGCGGCTTTACAGGTCCGGCATCACCCGCGAGAGTCCACTCGACTCCTACCCGTCCATTGTCCGGCAGTGTGGAAGGACGATCGAGATGAACGGAAATCTCGATCGTGGTGTCGGCTCGAAGATCGTAGGTGCGTTCCCAGCTCGAAGATAGCGCCACAACGAAAACCGGCGATTCTACGACTTTAGGCGAGGCGACGGGCAACGCCGGCTGCTGTGGATGGGAAGATATCTGAACTCGCTTAAAGGAGACTCCATTGCCCGCCGCGCGATTCGAAGGTTTGCTCAGAGGCGTGAGTTTGGCGTTGCCATCCTGCGCCAACAAAGCCGCTGCGAATAGGATCATGCATCCCGCCGATACGCCGACGACCGCCATTCTTACCTTATGACCGCCGCCGGCACGATTCATCTCTATCAAGCGTCTCTCCCACCGTCCGAAATCGTTGCGCCACCCATAATTTAGAGGCCGATACGGAGCTAATGTTGCGTGTAGTCTTAATACGTCCGCAGTTTAGCGGTCCCCAACTTGGCGGGGTCAACCTTGGCTTCATCGGCTTTGGGCACGGTAACAGTAGACGGATCGCCATCACTGACGTACCGGCGCTTCGGGTGCGCACGGAACTGGGCCAGCCAATAGTCGCTGCCGAGTTCCCCGCCGTAAGCCTGAACGCGCGGCAGGCGCAGCGGGTTGAACTTCGTGCCGGTGGGAGCGGGCGCGGGATTTGCGCCGACGAGCAGCACGGCGCGGTTGTGGTACTGTACACCGCCCGATTCTCCGGCTTCCGCCAGCTTCTTGTTGACCGGTGAAATGCCGAACGGCAGGGCCAGCGTATCCACTACCGCTTCGGGCGCGAGGGCATGCACTCCGGCGACGCAGTCCGCAAGCTCCTTCTGGACCTTATCATCAGACAGCTTCTTGAGCGACGGATGGTTTACAGTGTGATTGCCGACCTCCATCCCGGCGGCCAGCAGCTCTTTGACCTTCTTCGCCGCAGTCTCCTGGTCGCCGAAAACGGGGGAAGGACTGCCCGTGGGCGAAGCGTTCATGTAGAAGACGCCCCGCATGGCGAAGTCTGAGTGCGCATCGTGGAACGCCTTCAATATCCCGAACGCGCAGTCGGGGTCGAGGCTTCCGTCCTTCAAATAGTGGAACTGCGTCGGACTCGAGTCATCGAACGTCAGCACTACGGGCGTCATCCCGATCGGCACGTCGATTCGGTTGTCAAGGTAGTCGTGCAGCGAAACCGGACGGTAGCCTTCGCGGTACAGCGTGTCGAGATCCTTGCGGAAATCCGCCGCCGGGCGATCGTATGGGGTCTTGCCCACTCGGATATTGTGATATTCGAGAATGGTTACCTGGCCCGATTCGTTGACGCCGGCTTTCTGCAGGTCGGTGTCGGAAACGGGCGCAGCCGCCGGTTTGGCGGGCGGCGCAGGATTCGCATTCGGCCCGCCCGGCCCTCCGGAATTAGGTCCGGCAGGAGCGCGGCAGCCGCCGATCGCCAGTGCGAGGAAGATCGAGGCCGCCGCAACGGAGTGGTTGACTTTCATAAACATAAAACAGTGACTTTCCAATCGTGATATGGGAATTCGAATACAAGCTCCGGCAGTCGGCAGTCGGCAGTCGGCAATCGTAAATGTAGGCAAGGTGGGTTTTCCGACTGCCGATTGCCTACTGCCGATTGCCTAACCCCTACTTCCTCCGCAGCGGCAGCAGAATCTTCCTGTCGGCGCCGTCGAGATCGATCTCGATTCCGCGCGCGGTGAGCCGAACATTCTTTACGCCGGTCGTGGCGGCGGGGATTGGCGCGACGAAGGCGGCGTAAGAGACGGTCTGCGACTCCTTGGCGGAAATCCACCGGTAGGTCGGCGTGTCGTGGAGGCTGCCCATGGAGATGGTATCCCGCCGCGAGTAGGCAAACGGGCTGGTGCCGAATTCGATGCCTCGCGCGACTCCCTTTCCGTTCCAGGGATGGCCGGCTCGGAAGTGGTTCTCCTCCCAGTTTGCTGCCCACGGCCAAACCTTGCGCGGCCACAGATAGCCGATAAGCAGGCGCTTCTTCGGGTTGACCGCCGTGAAATAGCCCCAGTCGCGGGTCGGGTCGATCTGGTTGACCGTGAAATCGCTATTCTTGGCGCTGGTCGGATAGTCCCGCAGGTTCACGGTCTCGCCATTTGCGCCCGGCGCGTCCGGCCATTGGAATTCGCCGCCCTTCTTCAGTCTCTGCCCCTTGCTGAACTCCTTGGGATCGACCATGCCCCAGCCGCCGTTCATGTCGTAATGGGTCGCTCCCTCCTGGAGGAAAGGCGGTCCCAGCGTGACGTGCTGCTGCCAGCCGAACGGCTTGTCCATGGCGGAGAGGTTATCGACCTTCTCCGTGATCCAGAGCGCGGACGAGCCGGGTGTGAGCCGGATGGTGCGCGTGACTTTCATCTGCGCGGTGGGAAGGTTGGCGCTGTAGACGATGCGGTCCGCACTCTGCGCGCCCGCCGTCCAGTTGAGACAGGGCGCTTCCCCGTGTACCGGTATGCCCGCCTTCGTCTCTGCGGCCGACGGCCCACCGAAGAAGTCCAGGCAGAGATTGTGCCCGAGAAGGCTGGAGAGAAGCTGAGCGCCGGGCTTATCGCCATACTTGCCGCCATACTGCGACCAAGTGCCCGGCTCGACGCTCTGCCACGGCGGCAGCCAATAGGGGTTTACATTCGCGCCCGGGCCGGAATTGAGCGTCAGGCTGGCGATGTGCCCGCCGCCTGGAGTAACGACCAGGCGGATTTTATCGTTCTGCAGCGTCCAGGCGCGCCTGCCATGGTAGTCCGCGCTCTCGGCGGCGAGAGGGACCAGCAGCGCGGCGCCCAGCGCAATCAGCGCCAGACCGCGTTCGGCCCGTGGGTTCGTTGTCATCTGATCGCAGTCCTCCGAAACAGGATACTTGCCAATTCATCAGTCGGCAGTGTTCGGCGCGGGGCACGGTTTCTCCTGCGGTTGTTCGAGCCCGCGCGCATCTCCGAAATCTACACAGTCAACGGACCGATCCCCAACGGAACTTTCCGGCCTTACGGAAGGTTGTATCAGCGAAAGCGATGCAATTTCGCGAATTTCGTTGGGAGACGACGATGAATAGGCTGATTATTAGAACTGGTGCGGCTTTGTGCGCGGCGTTGGGACTTGCCGGAGTAGTGGTTGTGGCGCGCGGACTGACGCGGACGCATGGCCATGGGCGTACCGAGTCCGCTAAGGGGGATAAGCGCGTGCCGGTGCTGGTGGAGCTGTTCACCTCCGAAGGCTGTTCGAGCTGTCCTTCCGCGGATCAGGCGCTCGAACAGCTCCAGAAGACGCAGCCGATCTCGAAGGCTCTTGTGATTCCGCTAAGCGAGCATGTGGACTACTGGAACTATATCGGGTGGTCCGACCCGTTTTCGTCCGGTGCGTTCAGCGAGCGGCAGCGCGGCTATGCGCGAGCGTTACGACTCGATAACATCTATACGCCGCAGATGGTTGTGAACGGGCAGGCGGAGTTTGTCGGAAGCGACCGTAACCGCGCCGAATCCGCCATCGAGCAGGCGGCGGGCGGGGTGCATGCCGATGTACAGCTTAAGCCGGTGTTTGCAGCAGGAGGTTCGCCAAGCCTGGAGGTCCGCATCGAAAATGTGCCTGCCGTTCGCCGTGGAGATACCGCCGATGTGATGCTGGCGATAGCAGAGGACGGTCTTCGCTCCAGCGTTTCCCGAGGCGAGAATGCCGGCCGCAAGCTCGGACACACCGCCGTCGTCCGGCAG
>JAYTEU010000280.1:0-2886 GCA_043734985.1 Chthonomonadaceae bacterium | reverse complement strand
GGAAAGAGGGCTCGAAGCGTCGCGATCTCCTGGCGGAGGCGTGTTCGGACATGGCCGACTTCCGAATTTTCCCAGAGCAGGCAGGCCAGCTTATCGCGCGATTGCGCCTGATCGGGATTGAGAGCCAGGTAGGCGAGCAGCTCTCCCGCCTTCTTACCGGACAGGCAAACATGACCGCCCGTCGGCTTCACGACGACCAGGGCGCCGAAAAGCTGAATACTCCACGGAGCCTTGTTGAGAACGAGAGAATCAGCCATGTAATTATGATTTCGGCCAGCTTGAAGCAAAAGGAATACCAGCAATTGCGAGTATTCGGCGGTTTTCGCGATGCTGAGGCTATTCCGTGGAGCGGGAACAGCTTCAAGCAAGAACTGAGCGTCAACTAGACCGTTTGTTCCCTACGCGGCCATCAAATCCCTTCCTGTCGGACCGCTCGCATGCGCGCCTCGTGCCATCCTACAAAAACCCCGCAAGTTTACCGACAATGTTCAGGACAGCCTCATTAGAAGCAGTCCGAGGCGTCGTCCTCCTGCTCGCGCTCCGCACTATCCCCAGGCCGCTATTTCCCAGCACGCATGGGGACTGACGGCGCCGGAGACATCGAGTGATCAAAGTAACGCGTTTCAACCAGAGTGAAGTGATTTTGAATGCGGATCTTATCGAGTTCATCGAGGCCACGCCGGACACGGTGATCACGATGATCACCGGCAAGAAGGTTCTCGTGCGCGAGACGGCCGACGAAGTTCGTCTCCGCGCGCTGGAATACCGCCGCTCCATCGGTCCCGTCGTGGCGCGCCCGGCGCTGTTCGAGCGCGCCGGCACGGAAGAGGAAGGTTAAGACCCGTTATGGATGTGGCCACCATCATCGGCCTGCTGCTTGCCTGGGGCGCGCTCATGGTATCGCTGCTTATGGAAGGCGGCGACCCCCGCGCGCTCATCAATATTCCCGCCGCGCTGCTGGTGTTCGGCGGCACTCTGGGAGCGGCTACGATCAGTTTCCGGCTTAACCAGATTATGGGCATTCCCGATATCCTGCGAAAGGCCTTTTCTTCCAAAGAGGAGGATATCCCGGGAACGATCGCGCTGCTGGTCACCTTCGCCGAGCGAGCGCGCCGCGAAGGGCTGCTGACGCTGGAAGAGGATGCAGTAAATATGAAGGACGAATTCCTCCAGCGCGCCATCCGACTTGCGGTGGACGGCACCGACCCCGAGTACATTCGCGACATACTTTCCACCGAGATATTCTTTCTCCAGACCCGGCATAAAGTCGGCGAGAGCATCTTCACGACCATGGGCGGTTTCGCGCCGACGCTCGGCATTATCGGCACCGTAATGGGACTGATCCATATGCTCGCCAACCTGAGCGACCCCGGAAAGATGGGTCCTCTTATCGCCGGGGCCTTCATCGCCACGCTCTATGGCGTCTCCAGCGCCAACCTGATCTTCCTGCCGATCGGCAACAAGCTGAAATCCCGATCCGCCGAAGAGGTCCTCGTCCGCGAGATCATCGTCGAAGGCATCCTGGCGGTCCAGGCCGGCGACAACCCCCGCATCGTAGAGGACAAGCTCAAAGCCTTTCTCGCCCCGAAACTCCGGCGGGCGCTCGGCACATTCGGCGCCGCGCCGCTGCGGGGATGAGGGGGTGAGAGGGTGAGCAGGTGAGAGGGCGATCGCGCCCGTGGGACTTAAGGCCCACGCCATCCCGCTGAACGCGCGAATACGCTTTGCCGATTGCCGATTGCCGATTGCCGACTGCCGACTGCCGACTGCCGACTGCCGACTGCCGACTGCCGACTGCCGATTGCCGACTGCCGATTGCCTAACTATGCGCCGAAGACCACGACAACATCCCACCGATACTACGCATAATCAAGACCGCTGGCTCCTGACCTACGCGGATATGATTACGCTGCTGACGGCGTTCTTCCTGATGCTCTACTCGATGTCGGTAATGAGCAAAGGCAAGTTCTCGCAGCTTGCCGTCTCCGTGCGGGGTGGCTTTACCGGGATCGCCACGGGCGGCGGAAAGCTCGTTCCCAACTCCGCCGCGACACTCAATCAGCTTGGACTGTCTGCCCGGGAATACCAGAATTACTTACAGGCAATGCGAAAACTCAGGCAGTATGTGGAACAAAATAAGCTGACAGGCTCTGTTTCTACGCACTCCGACGAACGTGGCGTCGTGATCTCCCTGATCGCGGACAACATGCTTTTCGAGCGGGGAAAGTCGGAAATACAACCGGGCAGCGCCCCGGTTCTGGCCCACGTGGCGGATCTGATAAAGGCGACGAGTAATAGAGTCGCGATCGAGGGCCATACGGATGATCTGCCCATCCAAACCGCGCAGTTTCCATCGAACTGGGATCTTTCGAGTGCGCGCGCAAGCATAATTCTCCGCAATTTCACGCGGGAGCAGGGGCTGCCGCCCGGTCGATTCATATTAGCCGGATATGCGGACACCAAACCGATAGCCGAGAACAACTCCGAGGCGAATCGGGCGCGCAATCGCCGCGTGGACGTCGTTATCCTGAAGACTGAGGCGCAGCGGGAGATCGATATGGCGGTGCGCTCCGAAGTCAGGCGCATCACGGTGGACGGCGTTTCCGACACGTCCACATCGACACCCACGGGAAGTTTAGATCAAGGCAGCGGAGCTACGGATGGCGCTCCGAACGGCGAACCTATTTCGCCGCCGGGCACGAACAATTCGATCAATGACGGGAGGCAAGGCGATTCCACCGCGGGGCCTTGACGCTCCCGGTCTCTCATAAGTAAAGAGTAAAGGAATACGCCGTTGTCCGATAGTGCAAAAAAAGCAGGCGCCAAAGGGGAAAAGTCGCCGCCGCCCATAATGCCCATTATGATGGGAGTGGTTATGCTGCTCGT
>JAYTEU010000279.1:0-3842 GCA_043734985.1 Chthonomonadaceae bacterium | reverse complement strand
CGCGCTCCGGCGGCTAGGCACGGCGCAGGACGTCGCGAACGCGGTCCTGTTCTTTGTAAGCGACCTTTCCGGCTTCGTAACCGGGCAGTGGCTGAGGGTCAATGGCGGACGGGTTTGAGATGAGGACAGGTTCTGCGCTAACTTAGGTCAATTGCGGTCGGTGGATGGCGTGGGAATGAATTCCTCGCCTATAGAAGACGTTATGTCCGCCTACGCGGACTCGAATTCGAGTCCGCGTAGGCGGACATTTTGTTTTTAACAGCCGAGGACTTCAGTCCCACGGGCTCCTGAGCCGTTAGAACGGATTATCCGGGCCGTGCGTCAGGACCCACTGGCGGTCGTTTTGGGCGGCTTTCTGGATGGCCTGGCTGGCTTCGGCGTCGAGCACGAGCATCCGGTTGAGCAGTACGGCGTAGGCGGCGACGAGGCAGACCAGGGTGGGCAGGGCCATGCGGCGAAGGCCGGTCAGGGCGCTGGTCGCAGGCGATGCGCTGCGGTAGAGACCCCATAACCCGCATGCAAGCGGAAGCAGGAGAGGGAGCGCGCTCGCGAGGAAGGCCAGTTCGAGCGCGTCCCGAACGGTTCCGGCGCGCGGCAGACCGGTGAGGCTTGTGAGCAGGATCGCGACCGGGTGCCGCCCGCTTAGCTCACCGCGATTGGTATAGAGCACCACTAGATAGGGGAGCACGATCAGCAGCAGCATGCGCAGTGTAGTGCCGCGCGACCAGCGAACGGCGGTCCGATCGGGGCTCGCTTCCGCGCGGGTTTCGGACTCCGGGTCGTAGGCAGCGGATTGCGGAGAGGTTTGAACCGTCCCTTTCGCGATGCGTGCGCGACGCGTCGGGAGCCGTCTCCAGAGTGTCTCCAGGCCCGCCAGCGAGAGAAGGGTCAGACCGGCAAGGAGCAGCCCGGCCATTCGGGGCGTTGGAAGCGCGGAGAGCAGCATCACCCCGGCTCCGGCGGTACCGATCGCCACGATCGCCAGAGCAGATGTGCGCCAGGGATTTCGCCGCCGGCCATAGCGCGCCCCGATACGCTCCCACAACCCTGAAAGCGCGACCGCGAGCAGCAGGCCGATCGCCTGCTGAACCAGGCAGATGCCGCCCATCCAGTTTCCAAAGAGAGGCATTAGCGGAATGCCGGGCGGTATTCCCGGGTAGGAGGCATCGTAGCGCGCCAGATCCACCCGTTTGCGCAGGTCGCACGACGCCTCCACTTCGATCTGCACGAGCCGGAACTCGGTCTCGCGATGCAGGCCATCGAGCAGAGCGTGATACTTGACGGCCTGCGGCTCCCATTCGGAAGGCGTTCGGATTCGGCTGGGCGTGTATTTTGCATCGCCGTCCGTGCAGGCGATGAAGAAGAGAGCCGTGCCGTAGAGCGCCTCGAAGGCCCACCGCGCATTGTCCCTCAAGTTGACGCCCAGACGGGAGAGGTTGCGCCGTATGCGCGCCGCGTCCGCATATCGCCCCTGCCCGGCGGCGCGGTCCGCGTGCCACCGCGCCATCTCCGCCATGCGGCGAATTTCGTGGAGGTGTGGGAAGACCACCAGCGAGAGCGGCCCTATCTGCTGCGTCGCGCCGTGGTCGCCATACGCCGCGGAGTAGAGCCGCCACTGGCCCAGCACCTCCTCATAGATATAGGCGTCCCAGCGCGGCTTTCTCGATGCGCGAGCCAGCGCCTCCAGCGCGTCGCCGTCCTGGCTCGCGGCGAAATACGTGGTCGCTATCATCGTGGGCCAGAAGGCGTTGCTGCCATCGAGCCGCTCACCCGATTTCAGCGCCCAAAGCATGATCTTCACGTTTCGCGCGGCTGGCGCGTCGATCTCGGACGGCTGGGGATCGCGCTCCTTTCCACGCGACGGCGCGACCAGTTCCGCGCGCTGGATTCGGATCCGATCCGCCATGAGGTAACGCGCAAGGTGCGCATACGCTCCCGGAGTGGTGGCGAACATACGGGTGACGGCTCCGAGCCGACCCAGCGGCTGGTCGTTGTTGTCCACCACCGCAGTGTGATTTACCGACGGTCGGTTGGACCCGCGCGCTCCGCCGAGAGTGGCCATTGCGGTGGCGCGCCCCACCTGGAGAAGGTAGTCGTCGGGGTTCTTCGACGCGACGAGGTCGAGGAGCGGCACTTCGCGGGCGGTACGCTGGGCGTCCAGGCTCGAGATCCACGGGACGCTGTCCTCAGCGAGGGCGAACTGCATCTGCGCGGTGAGCGTGTACCGTACGGACGGGAACGCCCAGAGGCTCGCGAGCACGCCGCAGACCGCGCCGATCAGCCAGCCGGACCACTTAGAGGGCCGCGCGGGCGGAATGGGGATCGGCTTTTCTGAAATTACTGGGTCCATAGGTAGGTTGTTGTTACCGTCCGTTGGGTGTTAGGCAGTCGGCAATCGGCAGTAGTTTGGTTTTTAGTTTGGCTTATCGTGATTGAAGCCATCATGGTTTACCATAGATTACGGGGCAGAGATCCAGGTCGTCTATGAATTCCGCCAGGCCCGTGCGGGCGTCGTTTACGGGGCGGGAACGCTCGGTGCGCAGGTGGACGGCCAGGCTTCGGCGGGGCGCGCCGGAGAGATTGGGGCCGCTGGCGTGGAGCGTATAGTCATCGTGGAAGCTGACGCCTCCGGGTGAAAGTATGGCAGGCGTCTCGTTCCATTCCGCGCCGGGCGGGAGCGGAATAGACTGCTTCTGGCCGGCGATATCCTGTGCGAAGAAATCGTTGGCCGGCAGCAGCCCCCACCGGTGCGAACCGCGCACGAACCGCATCGCCCCGCACTCTTCGCGGACATTGGAGAGCGCGATCCAGGCGGTGAAAAGCTCGCTGCCCTCCTCCCATACATTCCAATAGTAGCGGTCCTGGTGCCAGCCGACGTTCGTCGCCGCCACCGTGCCGGCGGGGAGCGACGGCTTGACCAGAAGCTGGACCCACCAGACCTGGACGCGCTCCGCGCCGGTGAGCGAAGCCGCGAGTTGGCCGAGCGCCGGGTACCGGAGGAGTTCCCGCAGCGCATGACTCGCGAATTGGGGCTGTTCGATCTTGCACAACCGGTTAGGATCGTCGCCGGGTTTCCACCCGGACGGCTGCGGCGGCCTCCCTGTATCGTACTCGCCGCTGCGGACCGCGTCCATGCCCTGCACGGCTCGTGCGACAAGATCGGGCGGGAACTGCGGCTCGGCGGCCAGGAAGTAGCCGTCTTCATCGAAGCGCGCTGCTGCATCGGAAGGTTGAATTTCTGTACTCACGTGGTTTATGCTTCTTTTCCCCGGGATGTGAACATTCTATTGTACGGTCAATGCTAAAACCCCTGCTTGGCTCGTGGGCCGAAGGAAAGACGGCGGATACGGTCGAATTGAGCCTCGTGCGTTCGGGAAAAGTGGTGAAAAGGAGATGTTACAGTGAACAGGTTCGTTCGTTATCCGCGGGCCCTGATGGCGGGACTGCTTATGGTCTTGATCTTGACGATTGCGCCGGGTGCATTTGCGCGCCCGGACGCCGCAATGTTCGCAAAATGCGCGAAGGCTTGCAGCGCCTGCATGGAGGCTTGTAAGGCGTGCAACACGCACTGCGAGGGTATGGTCAAATCCGGAATGAAGGAGCATCAGAAGAGCGTGATGCTCAGCGCCGATTGCCGGGACCTGTGCGACACGGCCGCCAAATTGTGCGCGCGGAAGGGACCGATGTCCGTGGCCGCCTGCCGGGCCTGCAGGGAGGCGTGCGACGCCTGTGGCGCGGAGTGCAGGAAATCACCCAAGATGAAGGTCATGGCGGACTGCGCGAAATCTTGCGCGGCGTGCTCAAGCGTCTGTAAGGAGATGATCGCCGCGTCTAAGTGATTG
>JAYTEU010000278.1:0-3803 GCA_043734985.1 Chthonomonadaceae bacterium | reverse complement strand
AGCTTTCTTCAGCCCATTGCCTCCTTAGGATGGTTGATGTGGAAAGCGCGGAGGTGTTTTGTTTCATGAAGGGAGACGAGGGGACATGACCTTGGTTCGAATTCTGCAGCGCTCGGCAATAGCGGCTGGGCTTTTCGGGGTGTTTGCCGCGATGGCGGCCGGGTGTGGAGGGGGCGGCGCTGTCGGCAGTGTGAACGGCGGCGTCAACGGCAATAGCAATGGAGGGACGGGTACGGGGCCCGGGCTGAGCGACCCGCCCGATACAAACCGCGCGGCCTGCGCGCCAAATACGCATGCGAGCGGCCGTACCCGTTGGACGGTGCTTGTATACATCAATGCGGCAAACAACCTTCAGCCTGACAGCCTGCTCAACGTAGGGCAGATGGCATCCATCGGCTCCGACAGCAATGTCAACATCGTGGTACAGTGGAAGCAGGCAACCTGTGTCGATTGCGGCCAGCCTTCCTTCACGGCCACGCGAAGATACCTCATTAAGAAGCACACGGCCGCCGAAGTGACCGCGATCGAAAACGGCAACACGACCAGCCTCGATCCGGATCGCCTTCCGGACCCGACGACAAACAACCTCATCAGCCACCAGTCCGACATGGGAAGCTACAAAACCCTCCAGGACTTCGTGCAGTGGGGCACGCAGAACTATCCCGCGGACCACCTTGCCGTGGTCGTTTGGGATCATGGGTCGGGCTGGAGAAACGTCTACCGCTCCGTGGCGCAGAATAAGCTCGTGCCGCGATCCAGGGCCGTCTCCCAGGACAACGAAACGCAGAACGAAATTGAAACGTGGGAGCTGCCGACGGCGTTCAGCCAGCATTCTCAGCCCATTGACGCGCTGGTGTTCGACTGCTCGCTGGAGATGATGGCGGAGGTCGCTTACGAACTAAAGGACACCGCGCGCGTCTTCGTCGGCTCCGAGGAGAGCCCCCCAGGAGCCGGATACCCGTATGATGCGTGGCTCTCTGCGTTGAAGACGAGCGGCGTAGACCCCTGCAACCTGAGCAACAGTATCTTCACCACGTTCATCCAAGCCTATCCCAATGCGTCCGATATTACGCAGTCGGTCATCGATCTATCCAAAATGGCCAGTGTCGCCACGGCGCTGGATTCCTTTGGCTCGGTGTTAAAAGCGCATGTTACCGACCAGCAGAGCGTGATCACGAATGCCAGGAACGGCGCCCAAAGTTACGCCTATCCGGATAATAAGGACCTGTATCACTTTGCGGATCTGATTCGCACAACTACCACGGCCTCCGATCTCCAGCAGGCCGCATTCAACGTGGAGGCCTCTCTGCGTGGCACCGGGAAGGCTGTTATCTATTCGGGCCATGGCCCCAGCCAGACCAACTCGTTCGGCATGGCCATCTACGTTCCCGCGCCCGCGGACTACCTAACCACCTATAGCAATCTCGCTCTGACCCGTACCGCGCCGCACTGGTCGCAGTTCCTCCAGGCGCAGAAGCAGTAAGAGACGAAGCACGCGCCGAACCATGAAACAGGCCAGCGATGCAGCCGCATACCTGGCCCGTTCCATTCAATCCCCCAATTGCCGCTTTCCGATCGTACGAAAGGAACCCCGACCCCGGCCGCATTGTTTCGCCAGGTACCCACCGGGTGGGGGCGAGACAGTGCATCGTGTCCGAAGGACACACGCCGCGCAGCGGCCTAGAGCGAAGGGCGGGTACCCCCAGGGTGCCGTCGCCCCGCCGCGGTTCGTTTGATTGCGCTTATAGAAAGGGCACTGCGCGCCGCCTCGCGAACCATATTGCCGGACGCTACACCGCGGCCTGTTCCTGGAAGTAGGCGATTGCCTCGTCCAGCGATTTTGCGCCCAGGTCGCCCTCGCCGCGTCTTCGGATGCTCACCGTACCGTTTTCTACATCGCGGTCGCCGAGGATGAGCTGGACGGGCACCTTCTGCAGCTCGTTTTCTCGTATCCTCTTGCCCATCTTCTCGTTGCGCGCATCCGTATGCGCCCGGAAACCTGCCGCTAGCAGCTTTTTACAAACCTCGTCGGCGTAGGCTTGATGCCGGTCCGCGATGGGAATGAGCACGATCTGCTGGGGCGCGAGCCAGAACGGGAAATCGCCGCCATAGTGTTCGATAAGCACGCCGAGGAACCGTTCCGTCGTTCCCGTGACCGCCCGATGAAGCACGACCGGAGTGCGCTCCTTGCCCTCTTCGTCGATGTACTTGCAGCCCAGCCGAGCAGGCTGAATGAAATCGACCTGGATCGTGCTGATCTGCCACTCCCGCCCAATGACGTCCTTCGTGATAAAGTCCGCCTTCGGTCCGTAGAACGCTGCCTCGCCGGGAGCTTCGTAAAACTCCACGTTATTGGCTTGAAGGGCAGAACGAAGCGCGTTCGTCGCTTTCGCCCACTTTTCGTCGTCCGCGACATACTTTCCGCCCGGCTCCTCGCCCTTTAGCGACAGCCGTACCTTGTAGTCGTGGAAGCCGTAGCGATTCAGTACCTCGTGAATGAGCGCCAGGGCGAGCGCGAATTCACTTTCGATCTGGTCCTCCGTACAGAAGATATGGCAGTCGTCCTGCGTAAGCGAGCGCACGCGCGTCAGCCCGTTTAGCTCGCCCGATTTCTCGTAACGGTAGAGCGTGGCAAACTCGGCAAAGCGCAGCGGCAGGTCGCGATAGGAGCGCAGACCGCTATGGTTGAACAGCGTCATGTGGGACGGGCAGTTCATCGGTTTGAGCCTGTAGTTGATGCCCGCCTCCTCATCGCGCATGGGAGGGAACATAACGTCCGCGTAGTTATCGAAGTGTCCCGATTTCTTGTACAGGTCTTCGCGCACGAGATGGCCCGTCCAGACGTGCTGATACCCGTACCGCGTCTGAACCTCTCGCACGTAGCTCTCCATCACGTGGCGAAGCATCTCGCCTTTCGGCAGAAAGAGGGGAATACCGGACCCGATGGCCTCCGGCGCAAACACGAACAGGCCGAGCTCCTTGCCGATCTTGCGATGGTCCCGCGCCTTTGCCTCCTCCAGCCGGTGGAGATAGCCTTCGAGATCTTCCTTCGACTGCCAGGCCGTGCCGTAGACACGCGTCAGCATCTTGTTCTTCTCGCTGCCGCGCCAGTAGGCTCCGGCCGTATGGAGCAGCTTGAAGTGCTTCAATTTGCCCGTGCTCGGCACGTGCGGCCCCCGGCAAAGGTCGATCCATTCGCCCTGGCGGTAGAACGAGATCACCTCGCCCTCCGGCAGATCGTCGATCAGTTCGACTTTGTAGGGCTGGCCCTGCGCCTCCTCGAACCCGCGCGCCGCCTCCCGGGGCATCTCCTCGCGCTCGATCTTCAGGTTGCGCCCGGAAATCTCCCGCATCTTGGCTTCGATCCTCGGCAGATCCTCTTCGCGGATCGGCTCCGAAAGGTCGAAGTCGTAATAGAACCCGTCGTCGATAGGGGGTCCGATGGCATACTTGACGTCTGGAAACAGTTCGCCGACCGCCTGTGCCATAAGGTGCGCCGTGCTGTGGCGCAGATCGTACAGCGGGTCGCCGCCGTGATACGTTTCGCTCATAACTTTATCCTCTCGATCTAAAATGAATCAATCTAAAACGAACCAGCCAAACTAAAAACGCTCTCGACCCGGGGTCGAAAGCGAAGCGCTGTGCAGGCATATTGTCTACGGCCGGTCAGAAGAGAGTCGAGCCGAAGGGGCGCTGCACAACGTTGCGCAGACCAGTATCAACCGACACTCGCGAAGCCTCCCGTGCATTGTGATTTTGTTTCATTGGAGCATTCATGGTAGCTACCTCACGCCTCTATGACA
>JAYTEU010000277.1:0-2688 GCA_043734985.1 Chthonomonadaceae bacterium | reverse complement strand
CTGGAACGATTCCTCGGAGGCGACGGGGTTCAAGTACTCCAGCAGTTTGCCCTTCGGTATCACCGTGCTCGGCTCCTCCGGCCTTACACGCCATGTGTCGGGCAGGCAGCCGAAACTGACGCCCTTGAATAGCGCTCCGTGCGCCTTCATCTCGGTCAGCCTTGCGATCAGGAGGCAATCGTCGGGAATCTGCGCAACTACGGCGGGTGAATGCGTGTTTATGATGACCTGGCGCAGAGGGTTGTCCGGTCCGACCGGCTCCGCCGTATCCGTGGCGATGTCCTGGAGGAGGCGCAGCATAGCCGGAATTCTGCGGGGATGTATTCCATTCTCCGGCTCTTCCAGGCACAATACGCCTTTAGCCTCCGGGTCCAGAGAGAGAACACTGAGCGCGAGGAAGCGCAGTGTCCCGTCGGAGAGCGCGCGTGCGGGGTGCGTGGTCCCGTCGAGGCCGGTTACAACCACGGTGAGGAGCTCCCTACGCTCGTCTCTATCGACCGATACCTGTCCGACGTCGTCGATCAGATCCGCCAGCCGGTTGGCGACCTGCCCGAACACCTGGGATCGGCGTACCTCGAAGGCCGCCTTATCCTGGCCATTTTGCCGCCCGGCCTGAGCCAGCCGGTGCAGGGCAGCCGCGAGGTGGGAGCCGTTGACGCCCAGCCGCGGCTCCGCGCTGAACGAGTCCGGGCTTCGCAGCGCGGAGGGCTCCAACTGAAGCAGCCGCCACGACTGCATCTCTCTGCGGGCCATGAGCGCCGTCGGGTTTTCCGCGGCATTTGCCGTGGAAAGCACGGTGCGGGGCAGGTTGGCCGCGAGAAGGGAGAGCGGCCTGCCTCGCCCTTTTTCCTCGCCGCGCGTATCCTGGTGCAGTTTGACGACTCGACTCTCGCCCTGGCCGTCGGTGGAGATAAAATGCGGCGCGGACCGCCGTCCGCTGACCGCTGTTTTGCGCCATTCCGGGCTTGGCCGAAACCAGAGGTTCCTAGGAGCATCGCCCAGGGTGATGTGGGTGAGCTCCTCCTTCAATATCTCCAGGGACCCCGGCGACGGCCGGCTTTCGTCCGTACGGTAGCCCAGTTCCAGCGTGTATCGCAGGAACGTAATGGTGGCCCGCGCGACCTGGCCGAGATCGTCTTCACCCTCCAGCGGGACGATCATTTCGGCTTCGAACGACATGGCCTTCTCGAATCGATCGCCGACACGATGAAATAGACTGCGGATATCGGTCGTCTTGCCGCCGTCGTCTCGTACCGAGAGGGCCGCGTCAACAAGGCTGTGATTTGCCAGGGCGCTCAGGAACCCGATCGCGTCGAAGAGGTTCGACTTTCCGACTCCGTTGGCTCCCGCGATGCACGTGAAGGGGCCGAACCGGACATCGACATCCATCAGATTCTTAAATCCATTCACTTTTAGCCGGGTGAGCATTACAGGTTCCTTGTGCAGGTTCGCCCTAAATTTCGAGGATGAATACGGCCCCTTCGTCCTCGAGCATCTGGAAAGGGTTCTTGACGACTACGCCGAATGCGTTGCAGACGTCCGGTATCTTGATATCGTTTAGTGAAGCGGGAGCCGGTACCTCTAAGGTTACGACAGTCATGCGGTTAGCTTTTGCGCAAGCAATGAGCCACGGGTCGGCGCCGGCGAGGAATCGGTCCTTGGCGCTCTGCCTATATTGGGCGTGCGTCTGAATCCAGGCAACTATTGCCGCATATTCGGCAACCACGGCCTGGTTCGGGGGCAGAAAGAGACTTGCCAGTTGCCCGGTTGCGCGCGTACTCAGTTCTCCGCCTCCACTCACCAACTCTTGCTGAATCTGAACCACGCTGTACACTTTGCCAACCTGATTAGCTCGAACGAGCCAATCCCAATAGCCTGGGCAGACTGCAAAGCGATAGAACCGATCCTTGGATTCCATAAAGCAGTTTGCATCCAGAACGTGGATCACGCGGCCATAACCCCCATCTCTCTCGCCAGCTTATGGAAGGTTTCTATTTTTTTAAGTCCCAACAGGCTCAACGCATCGCGAACGAGAGTATGCCCCTCCAAGGAACTTGCTATTACGGCGCGCGCAAAGCGCCGCCCGAGCCTGCTCCGCTGCGTGCTGTAAAAATCGCCTCCCGCGGAGGCTGCTTTGCCGAACCCTCGACCACGCTCCTCGGCGTAAAATCGGCGAAAATGGTCCTCGGAAAGGTAGCCTGCTTCATACGCGCGAATAAGTATGACGAGCGTGCTCAGCTTGTAGTGGCGGGCAAGGCGCTGCGCCTCCGCCAACATTTCCGCGGACGCGTTCCATTGAACGCGAAAGTCGCTCATGGGAATCAGCAGTTCGGCAGCAACCTGGTTGCAGAATCGCTCGGTGGCATCCTGGCTTGCAACGCTCGCGTTGTCCAGCCCGGACTGGCCGAGCCATACGTGAGCAATCTCGTGCGCAAGGGTGAACATTTGCGCCGCCTTGGCGTCCGCGCCATTGACGAACACGAGCGGCGCATAGTCGTCGATTAGAACGAAACCACGAAACTCTCCTACATTTAGCTTCCGATGCGTATTGTTGCCCACGACGCCATTCCGCATGACCAGGATGCCCGCGTCTTCAACCTTGGTTGCCATATTGCGCAGCGCTTCTTCCCACGTGGTGAGCGCCGAGCGGTCGCTGATTTCGAGTCCGATAGTATCGCGTATCGACCG
>JAYTEU010000276.1:0-3218 GCA_043734985.1 Chthonomonadaceae bacterium | reverse complement strand
CTCGCGCTTTTCGCCGCGCTCCTGCTTGCGCCGGGGACAGGCGCAGGCGCGCAGAAGCCGCCCGCAATCGTAACCGCGCAGGCGCTGCCGGACCGCCATGTGAAATTTCAGCTCTACGCGCCGACCGCAACAGAAGTGCGCGTCGAAGGCGGGCTTCCTGTCAGCCTTACAAAGGGTGAAAACGGCGTCTGGAGCGGCACCGTAGGGCCGGTCGAGCCGGAGGTCTATACGTACCACTTTCTGGTAGACAAGACCATCCGCCTGCTCGATCCCCAGAACTCTCTCACCAAGGGCCTGAACGAGAGCCTGCTCACGGTTCCGGGAGACACGCCGCAGGTCTGGGAGGAGCAGAAGACGGCCCACGGCGCAATCCACGTCCATCGGTACGAGTCGAAGGCGCTCGGCGTCACGCGGCGCGTCCACGTCTACACGCCGCCGGGCTACAGCCCTATCGGCCGCACCCGTTATCCCGTTCTCTACCTGCTGCACGGCTCCGGCGACGACGACTCGATGTGGGCGACGGTCGGTCGCGCGGGAGTCATCCTGGACAACCTGATCGCGCAGGGGAAGTGCAAGCCGTTCATCGTCGCAATGCCGCACGGCCATGTTCCGGCCGGGGCGGACCGGCGTAAGGGCTTCGAGAGCGACCTGCTCGGCGACGTTATCCCGCTCGTCGAAACTAACTACCTCGTTCGCGCGGACGCGGGCAGCCGCGCCATCGCCGGACTCTCGATGGGCGGTTTCCAGTCCATGTCCATCGGCCTCTCGCACCTGGACCGTTTCGCCTGGGTGGGCGTTCTCAGCGCGGGACTGCGGGAGGGCCTCGCCGCCGAATCCGATCTCGCCGCCCTGAGCTCTTCCGCCCATCCGAAGCTGCTCTATATCCGCATCGGCAAGAACGACTTCCTCCTCAAGGACGCCCAGCATTTCGACGCCTGGCTGACCCAGAAAGGCGTCCCGCATATCTACCATGAGGTCGAAGGCGCCCACGAGTGGCCCGTCTGGCGAAAAGCGCTGGCAGACCTCGCGCCCAGGCTGTTCTAATGAAGAGGCGCAACGAATACCTTCGCCAAAACCGGCGAGGCTATAGATGTGTAGCTTGATATGCGATGCGGTTAGTCGCGCCGAAAACAGCGGAATTAGGCCGCAAGTTCGAGTTCCTGTCCGTTGGCTTGCTTCGAATGGATGAACAAACGACGACAAACGTGTTCAATAAGGTCTGTGCAAGTAATTATATCTGGTTTTTCCGGTACGAATTTTAAGATTTCGGCGATGTAATACCGAGCGCGATAGTAGGACTTCAAATCATTGACACCCGCGCCCGGATAGGATGTGCGCATGTGATCGAGCAAGTAGCGCGATAGGTTGACCATGAAGAAAGAGAGGCGGACTGCGTTGGCAACCGAAGTCTGTTTTACACCCATGAAGTCCTCCAGACCAAAGTACTGCTTGGCATCACGAAAAGTGAACTCGATCTGGAAGCGCAACGCGTAATAGTCGACCAGCTTCAAAGCCTCCAGGGCAAGATCGCTACTGAACATAACCACGTGCCCAACCCGCTGGGTTTCCAGATGGGTTCTGACGATGATGACGACATCGATCGGCTCGGCAAAGTGTTTATGCAGACAGCACGCCTGGTATACCTCGGTGCGATGGCCCTCTTCGGTGGTACTCGAACACCGCAGCGTTTCGGGCAGATGGGCGTAGGTGATAAGGAGTACCGAATACTCAACCTTGCCGACGATCGCGCCTCCGAAATCCGCGGCCTGTACCTTTGCGCCCGCCTGCTCTCCTTCTACCAGCAGCTTCGGCACTACAAGGATCGGTCCGGCGAATTCGCGCGCTTCCTGCGGGAAAGGCCGCTTGCCATCTTCGTCGGCGGCAGCGTCAATGCGGTACGCAATGCAGGCGGACGCGAGGTTTCCGACGTTACGGAAGTCCTGCTCTTCTTCAAGGATTTTATCGGGAACGACGCCGGAAAATCGGTCGACCGACTGGAGCGACTACTGAACTATGACGGGTCACTGCGCGCCCAGAAAGGCAAGCCCGTGTTCGGCTCCGGCTGGTTCGACTACCTGAACGCTATTGATTTGACCGCGCGGCAGGCGTACGCCGGAATCCTCGATCTGGTGTTCAACTCACCCTTTCAGGCGGCGCTCCGTGTGGATCTGCTCAAGGGATCGGATGGCGAGCCGCCTCTGCGCCTGGGCGATAACGAACCCTTCGGCGTTATAAACGTGGGAGGCGCACCAAAGCTCCACGACCTTTGCGAAAAATCCGGCATGGTAACGGAAGTGAAGCAGTTCGGCGGCTCCGTATTCGCGCGCCTGAAGGCGCACGAGATGAGCCTGAAGCGCTCTTCCATGCTGGAGTTGAACCCCAGGCCGTACAAGTCTATCCGGTGTTAATTGCAGCCCCCGCTGCCTCCGCGTATATGGGGTTCCAGTGCAACTGCCGCACGATAGGCGCAAACACGCAATGAACACGCATTCGGGCGCACCATTTCAACTATTTATATGCTCTGAACGCAACTCTCAGCAAGCGCTCAGATTTCTCTTAGATTTGCCAGGTACACTAACGATGGCATATCGGTCCGATTCACCCTAATCGATGGATTCGGGACATTTTCTGCGCATTGAAAGCACCCGTTTGTCGCGAAGGTTCGGTCACGCCGCCCCCTGCCCGACCCCTGCATTCCCTAGCCAGACTTCGACTTCAACGTGAGGTATTGGACTCTTGCGCATTCTGCACATTCTTGACATTACGTATCCCAGCGGAACAAGCAAACATGTGCTCATGCTTACCTCGGCCCTGCGCGAGCGCGGCCACGACGTGATGGTGCTCTGCCCCGGGGCAGATTGGCTGGAAGGCGAACTGCGAACCGCTCGAATACCACACCTGCCCGGCGGGTTGCGGTTGCGTCCGTTCATCGCGAATATGTCGAAGTACCTCCAGGTGATACGGAACCAGAATTTTGACGTAATCCATTCGCACATGACGCGCGCGGCGTACTGTGCGGCACTGCTAGGCGGTTTGACGCGAACACCAGTCGTCGCGTCCGTTCATACGATCACGCATGATATTGTCTACCGGCGCATTCTCCCCTTCGGAAAGAACCGCATCGTGTGCGTGTCCGATTTCTTGCGCAATTCGATGCTTCGGCAGCACATCCCACCGCAATATCTCAAAAGAGTGTATAACGCAACGGACTATCTTCC
>JAYTEU010000275.1:0-6386 GCA_043734985.1 Chthonomonadaceae bacterium | reverse complement strand
GGCACGGCCGACTACAGTGGCATCACCTGGGAGCGCATCGAACAGGAAGACGGCGTCTTCTGGCCCTGCCCCGATCTGGCGGAACAGGGTGCAAAGCCCGTCCCGGAGAAGCCGGACGTCACGCCTCCCGGCCAGCCTGAGACTGTAAACAGCCGCTCCTTACAGCCTTCTGCTGAGGCCGCCAAACTCTCGACAGTTGAGCCGTCGCAGCTTTCAACAGGCGACGGTTCCAACTCTGCCACGAAAGCTCACCCCGGTACGCCGCGCCTGTTCCTGGACCGCTTCGCCACGGACGACGGCAAGGCCCGCTTCCACGCCGTGCAGTATCGTCCCTCCGCCGAAGAGCCGGACGCCGAATACCCCCTCTACCTGACGACAGGCCGCGTGATGGCGCAGTATCAATCCGGCACGCAGACGCGCCGGGTCAAGGCCCTGACCGACATCGCGCCGCTGCCGTTTGTCGAGATCCACCCCTCGCAGGCGCAGCGCCTCGGCATCGCGGACGGCGAAATCGTGCAGATCGAAACCCGGCGCGGCGCGGCCACGATGACCGCCCGCCTGACCACAAGCATTCGCCCCGACACGCTCTTCGCGCCGTTCCATTGGCCGGGAGCGGGCCGCGCCAACCTGCTGACCAATCCCGCGCTCGACCCCATCTCCCGCATGCCGGAGTTCAAGGTCTGCTCGGCCAGAATCAAACGACAATTTTTCGCATCACGAAGACGTGAGCAACAGCGGCGGAGCGTTCCGCCAGTCGATGTGCCGGTTCGCGCGGGCCGGCAGCGCTCTCGTAAAGGAGTTTTAGTGATGCGACTTGGAGATTTGAAAACCGGGGGCCACGCCCCATCGCTATTCAGCGCCTTTCTACACTTTGATATCTCGTTCATGGTCTGGGTGATCCTGGGCGCGCTGATGCCCTTTATCACGACGGACCCCGCGCTCACCGGGCAGAATCTTCGCGTAACTCCCACCGAAGGCATTCAGCGGGCTGGACAGTATACGCTGATCGTTCGCGGCCCGCAGACGGTGCGCGACAACCCTAAGCTAAAAGCCGACCAGCCCAGGAACGTGTACAACCTGCTCGTGAAGCCCGGTGACCCATCGACCGCCACGCGCGCCGGCGTTAAGCCCGTCGAGAAGTTCGTCGTGGACAACGCCGATCCCGCCTCGATTGCCGCCGTCAATGCGACATCGCGGCTTATTCATCTCGCGGTCGCTCCCGGCGCGGTGGGAAACCCCAACGAAAACGCGATCGCCCTGAAGCCGGCCACGGCCCTCGCCAAGGATGGCAAGGCGTTCCAGCCAGTTGCCAACGGCTACCCCGCCGCGGTCAAGCTTATGCTCGTCGCTATCCCGCTGCTGGCGGCCGGGTTCTGGCGCATCCTGCTCGGCCTCCTGGTGGATAGGTTCGGATCGAAGCGCGTCGGCGTAGTCTCGCTTCTCTTCACGCTGCTGCCGTTGGTCGTGGGCTGGCAGATGGGTTCGTCCTACAACTCCCTGCTCTTCATCGCCTTCTTTCTCGGCCTTGCCGGAGCCTCCTTCGCCGTCGCGCTGCCCATGGCTTCGCGCTGGTATCCGCCGCACCTTCAGGGTCTGGCGATGGGCATAGCGGGCGCCGGTAACTCGGGAACGGTCATGGCGACCCTCTTCGCGCCGATGCTGGCCCGCACTCTAGGTTGGCACGCCGTAATGGGCCTTCTTACGATTCCGGTTCTGATCACCCTGGCGATATTTGCCTTCATGGCCAAAGAACCGCCCTCGCAGGTTCAGAAGAAACCGGCCACCCTGCGCGACTTCGTCACGGTGCTGCGGACCGCCGATACCTGGTGGTTCTGCATCCTCTACTTCGTCACCTTCGGCGGCTTCGTCGGCCTCTCCAGCTTCTTCAACACCTTCTTCGTCGATCAATACGATGCGCCCAAAGCGGCAGTCGGACTATCGACGTGGCCCTTCATCATCGCCGGTTCGCTGCTCCGGCCGGTCGGGGGCGCGCTCGCCGACCGCCTCGGCGGCATCCGAATGCTCACGCTCCTCTACGCTACGGCCGTCGTGACCGCGATTGGCGTCGGGCTGTTCGTCACCAACTACACCGTGACCTGGATCCTCCTGTTCGTCCTGATGGGCTGTCTTGGAATGGGCAACGGCTCTGTCTTCCAGCTCGTTCCGCAGCGCTTCAAACGGGATATCGGCGTCATGACAGGGCTTATCGGCGCGGCGGGCGGTCTTGGCGGCTTCTACCTGAATGTCGCGATGGGCCAACTGCACGATACCACCGGCTCCTACGCCAACGGCTTCTTCGCCTTCGCGGCAATCGCCGTGGTAGCCGTTATCGTACTGCGCGCCGTAGCTCCCGCCTGGACCCGCTCCTGGCTCGGCGAAGGCGGCATCGCGCAAGCCGCCCCGCAGAAGGAGCACGCCGTAGTCACCGCGCCGGCCGGCGCGCTCTCCGCCCCGCAGGTTTCGACGCGCGGCAATTAATTGCCGGTCTAAGTTTGCGAAGTCCGCCTGCGCGGACTCAATGCGCAACCCGCGAAGGCGGGTTTTGTAAACTTAGACCGGGATTTCAATCCCGCGTCTACACAACCGGGCGATACACTATCCGCGAAGGCGGACTTTGCAGACTTAGACCGGGGTTTCCCCGAAAGGGTCCCCGACACATAGCCGGGGCAGGCCGGGGTCTCTCGGACAACCCCGTGTGCCTGGAGACGATGGCGGACGACAACGTGATCACGCGTTTCAACCTCGCGTGCCTTTAGGAAGGATCGAGATGATCGGTAAACAGCATCTAATGGTGATCGGAAACGGGATGGCCGGGGCGCGCGCCGTCGAAGAGATACTCGCGCGCGGCGGCTCCGACCAGTTCGAGATCACCATGTTCGGCGACGAGCCTTACGGCAACTACAACCGTATCCTGCTCTCCAACGTGCTCAACGGCTCGCAGGATGCGCGGGATATCTTCCTGAACCCGCTGAACTGGTATGCCGAGAACGACGTTACGCTCCATGCCGGCGTCCGCGTCCGAAGTATCGACCGGGCGGGCAGGACGATAGAGGACGACCGGGGACGCGTCCACTCCTACGACAAGCTGCTGATTGCTACCGGCAGCCGGCCCTTCGTGCCGCCCATAGAGGGCCTGGCGACTATCGACGGCGCGAACAAGCCGGGCGTGTTCGTCTTCCGAACGATCGACGACTGCGGCAGGATCGCCGGCTATGCCGACAAGTGCCGCAAAGCGGTGGTCATCGGTGGCGGGCTGCTCGGACTGGAAGCGGCGCGCGGGCTGATGAACTACGGCGTCGAGGTCCATGTAATCCACAACATGGGCTGGCTGATGAACAACCAGCTCGATCCCGCGGGCGGCGCGATCCTGAAAGACGTAATGGAGAAGATGGGCGTGCGTGTCCATCTCGACAAAGCGACGGTCCGCGTTACAGGCGAGGAGAGCGTCAGCGGCGTCGTGTTTAAGGACGGCACGTCGCTCGATTGCGACATGGTAGTGATCAGCGCCGGAATACGGCCCAACGCCGAGATCGGGGCGGCCTGCGGCCTGACCGTCGAGCGCGCCATCGTCACCAACGACCAGATGCAGTCAATCGACGACCCGAATGTCTACGTAGTGGGAGAGTGTGCGCAGCACCGTGGCATGGTCTACGGCCTCGTGCAGCCGCTTTGGGAGCAGGCGGCGGTCCTTGCCGACCACATCACCGGCCGCAAACCCGAGGCAGCCTACCTCGGCTCCAAGGTCGCCACCAAACTGAAAGTCATGGGCGTGGAGCTGGCGGCAATGGGCGTGACCGAGCCCGCCGACGACCAGGACGAAGTCGTCACTTTCTCGGAGCCGCGCCGAGGCATCTACAAAAAGCTAATCATGCGCGGCGATACGCTGATAGGGGCGATGCTGCTGGGCGATACGAGCAAGGCGGCCTTTCTGATGCAGGCGTTTGACCGCGCCCTGCCGCTTCCCGAGAACCGCGCAACTCTACTCTTCGACATCGGCACGTCCAGCCCCCAGATGACGATGGCCGAAATGCCCGATGACGCGCAAGTCTGCAACTGTAACGGCGTCTCCAAGGGCGCGCTGAGAAAGTGCGTGGCAGCGGGACGGCGAAGCGTTAAGGGCGTGATGGAGGCGACGCGGGCGGGCATGGGCTGCGGCTCCTGCAAGCTCCTCGTCTCCGAGATCGTGGAGTGGGCGTGCGACGGGCAGGTGGACGAGGATCCTTCCATCCATTACTACGTTCCCGGCGTCCCGCTCTCCAAGCCGCAGCTCACGCGCGCCCTCCGGGAGCAGGAGCTCAAGTCCGTCTCCTCCGTGTTCCGGGCGCTGGCGGACGGCATTGAGGACGCAGGCAGCAAGCCGGGGCTGGCCTCGCTTCTGCGCACGCTCTGGGGCGCGGAGTACGAGGACGAGCGTGACGCCCGCTTTATCAACGACCGCGTACACGCCAACATACAGCGTGACGCCACGTTCTCCGTCATCCCGCAGATACCGGGCGGCATCACTTCCCCGGACCAGCTTCGGCGCATCGCAGATGTCGCGGATAAGTTCTCCGTGCCGATGGTGAAGCTTACCGGCGGGCAGCGGATCGACCTGCTCGGCATCAAGAAGGACGACCTTCCCGAGGTCTGGAAAGCCCTCGACATGCCCTCCGGATACGCCTACGGCAAATACTACCGCACCTGCAAGAGCTGCGTGGGCACGGACTTCTGCCGCTTCGGTCTCGGTGACAGCACTAAACTGGCAATCAAGATCGAGGAGCGGTTCCAGGGCCTCGAAAGCCCGGGCAAGCTGAAAATGGCGACGGCAGGATGCCCGCGCAACTGCTCCGAAGCCTATGTAAAGGACGTCGGCGCGGTCGCGGTAGAGGGCGGCAAGTGGGAGATCTACGTGGGCGGCGCGGCCGGAGCGCACGTCCGTAAGGGCGACCTGCTCTGTACCGTCGAGACCCACGAGGAGGTTCTGCGGATCACGGGCCGCTTCGTGCAGTACTATCGCGAGAACGCCAAGTACCTGGAGCGCACCTACAGCTTCGTGCCGCGCGTGGGAATCGATCGCATCCGCGCCATCGTCATGGAAGACAGCGAGGGAATCGCCGACCGTCTGGACGTCGCCATGCAGGAATCGGTAGATGCCTATTTCGATCCGTGGCGGGAGGCGTACACGCCCAAGACGTCGCACCAATTCACCTCTACGCTGCCTGCGGCGGCGAGCGACGAGGGCGGGCAGGCAGCCGAAACCATAAAGGAATTGGCGGAGATGGCGCGATGACACTAACAAAAGAGAGGCTTCGCCCGGCTGTCGGGGAGCGCCGTGCCAATCTGGGACCGCTCGCGCAGATTCCGCTGGGCGAAGGGCGCAACTTCAACATCGGCGCGCTCCGCATCGCGGTGTTCCACACTCGCCGGGGCGAGGTATACGCGACCCAGGCCGAGTGCCCGCACCGCGTCGGACCCCTCGCCGACGGGCTGCTGGGCGGCAGCGCCCTCGTCTGCCCTCTCCACGGCTGGAAGTTCGATCTGGCGACCGGCGCGACCCCCAACGGCGAATGCGGCCTGACGACCTACCCGGTCGAGGTCTCCGCCGCCGGCGATATCCTTCTGTCGTTGCCGTGACACGCCCTCCTTGTTTGAACTTTGATTTGTCTGATTTTGGGATAGACTATGATTTTGCCAACGTACAGCGTTGTGCCGGTAATCATAGTCCATCCGTTAATCCGCTTAATCCGAGTTCAGACAAAGACGCGGCAAGTGATTGGCCCGGGGCTCCGTTTCTGCCGTGCGAAAGGTCAAAAGCTGGCAATGTGCCACAATAGAGCAAGCGCAGTGAGGCTGTGCTTCCGAGCGACTCCGCGACGGCGCGGGATGGTTGGTTCGCTTGCGTTTCGTGAGGAAAATTCGCGCCGTTATGCACAGTGTCCTGATTTTTGCTCCGCAGCCATTGTCGCCTCTTGCTCAGGCGATAAGGTCTGCGCTCCTTGCGAGCGGGTATTCGGTCGCCTGCCCCGATTTGGACAGCCCGTTGCAAGAGGCGCTGGATGCGCTGCAATGCGCGTTCTTGGATCGCCCGCCGGATGTAGTGATCGCCGATCTCTCGTCAAGCCCCGACTGCCTGCCGCTCCATAGACTGGGCCGTCTGCTCCGGGAGCTTTGTGACGAGGATGCTCCCCTTCCCCCGCGCCTGGCGTTGCTCTGCCCTGCCGCTCTGGCTCGGCCGGATTGGCAGGCGGCAGCCGATGATTTCCTTCTGCCCCCGTATGCACCCGAGGAGGCAGTGGCGCGCGTCCGGATGCTGCTCTTTCGCCGACAGCAAATAGGTTCGGGAGACACCCTGAAGTTCGCGGGGATAACCATAGACCTGATCGGCGGGCAGACGCGGGACAGCGCCG